>NZ_JBHWZY010001276.1:0-1356 GCF_042727815.1 Nocardia sp. NPDC060220 | reverse complement strand
GACCTGCTCGAGCAGGGTGCGATCGCGCCCGCGGCGATCCCTGCGGCATCGACCGCACCTGGTCGTGCTGAAATCCGGCCCGCGGAACCGACGGTGTTGTCGCGAGGTCAGGTGATCGACGTACCGATCGCCGAGGGCGGCAATACGTGGACTCTGCGGGCAACGTGGAGCCAGCTCAGTGCGCCGACCGTGGATCTCGTCGCGTTCCTGCTCGGCAGCGATGAGCGAGTCGACGACTCCGACGACTTCCTGTTCTACAACCAGCCAGAATCGCAGGGCGCCAAGCTTTCCGAGGACGGGCCGAACGAGCAGTCGATCACCCTGGTCCTCGATGACCTGCCCGAGCACTGCACTCGCATCGTCCTCGCCGCTTCGCTCGACGGTGCGGGTCTTACCTTCGGCGACGTCGGCGCCATCGAGCTGGAGTTCGCCGCAGGCACGGAATCGAGCACCGCGATACGTTCCACGCTCGATGCCGCAACCGTGGAATGCACCCTGCTGCTCGCCGAGCTGTATCTGCGCGGTGAAGATTGGCGGCTGCGCGCGGTCGGCCAGGGGTACGAGACCGATCTCGCCGATCTGGCCAGGCGGTACGGGGTCGACGTCGACGAATGAAGCCGCACGAGGTGGCGGCCGGTCGGGGTCGATGCCGGCCTCGCTGACAAGCACGACTTCGCAGCGCTCGCCGGCATCCGGTCGGGGATGCCCGGCGAGCGTCGGTAGCCTGACCGTTCGAGATCAGCTACCGAAACTTTCGGCGACCATGTTCTCGGTGAGGCCGTAGTCGGCGAGGGAATAGTGGTGGGTGGGTTTGCGTGCGCCGGTGCGGCTTTCGTTGTCGAGGGCGGTGATGGCGGTTCGAGCTTCGGGTGTGAGGGCGGCACCGGTGCGGGCGTACACACGGTCGACGACGCCAAGGGGGTCGGTGCGGAGATCGTCGAAGTCGATGTCGATGAAGGTGGCTTCGGGGTGTCGGGTGCGGGCGGCGGTGAATTCGTGGAGGCCGCGCGACCACAGGTCGAGCTGGGTGCGGCCGATGGTTTCGCCGGTGAAGGTGGTTGACCAGCCTCGGGTGGCGTGTTCGTTGAGGCTGCAGACCGAGGGGATGATGGTGGCGGGGTCGCGGTGGGTCTGGATGACGATGGCGTCGGGGTAGGTCGCCAGGAGGGCATCGAGGCAGAACAGATGGCTGGGATTCTTGAGGACCCAGCGGCGGGTGTCGTTCATGCCGATCAGCTGCAGGTTGCGGCGGTGGCGGGCGTAGGCGGGCGTCCAGTCCTGGCCGGACAGCCATTGCGAGTAGCCCGGCACGTAGGCGAGGCATTCGTAGGAATGCGACATGCCCGACTGGCGCAG
>NZ_JBHWZY010001275.1:0-1356 GCF_042727815.1 Nocardia sp. NPDC060220 | reverse complement strand
CAGGATGAGCAACGACCAGCGTTCGCCGAGCACGTCGAGAGCACGCGAGATCGGACAGTACTGGCCATAGCCTGCGGTCGTGATTGTCATGGGCACCTCAGCGGTCGGCAATTGCTCCTCCGTCGCACCGACGGGGTCCACTTTCTGGACCGGGAGAGTCCACTTTCTGGACTATCTGGTTATCGCGGCGCTTTCTAACTTCGAAACATGACTTCCACAATTTCTGACACCACTTCCAGCACCGACCGGGTATCGGTGGCCCGCGAGATCGGTGAAACCTTGCGTCTCGAGGTCCCTGAGCGGGACCGCACCGGCGAAATCTCTGTCGCCGCGTTCGATCGATTGCGAGCGAGCGGACTGTCCGCGGCGCTCGTGCCGGTCGAGTTCGGCGGTGGGGGCGCCTCTCATCGGGAGATGGGGGAGATCCTGCGCGAACTCGGCAGGCACGATCCGTCGACGGCGGTCGCGTTCGCGATGCACTCACACCTGGTGGCCGCGCAGGTGTGGCGGCACAACCATGGGGTGGACGCTTCGGCGGTGTTCGCGAAGGTGGCCGGCGGTGCGATTCTGGTCAGTACCGGCGCCTCGGATTGGGTCGATTCCAACGGGCAGGCGGTGCGCGTCGAGGGTGGGTATCGGGTGAGTGCGCGTAAGGCGCCCGCGAGTGGGTGTGAGGTGGGCGATGTGCTCGTCACCAGTGTCCGCTGCGACGGTGAGGTGCTGCATTTCGCGATCCCGTTGGCCGCCGCGGGCGTGAGCATCGACAGGACCTGGGATTCGTTCGGTTTGCGGGCGAGTGGGTCGCATACGGTCGTGCTCGACGAGGTGTTCGTGCCCGATGCCGCGATCTCGATGACTCGCCCGGCGGGTCCGTGGCCGCCGGTGCTGAATGTGGTGATCGGTGCGGCGCTTCCGCTGGTGCTGGCCGCCTATCTCGGTGTCGCGGACGCTGCTGTCGAGCTCACCGCGCGTCTGCTGGAAGGCCGTTCCGACGCCCACACCGTCCAGTCGGCGGGTGAGATGCTCAACGCCTACACCACCGCCGAGGACCTCGTCACCGCCATGTTCACAGCCTCGGAGAACTTGAGCTTCCCCAACACCGATGCCTACGCCGCCCGCACCCTCAGCCGCAAGACCGTCGCGGCCGACGCCCTCATCACCACCGTCCGCCTGGCGATCGAAACCACCGGCGGCGCAGGCTATTCCCGCGCCTGCGACCTCGAACGCCTCTACCGTGACATCCACGGCTGCCAATTCCACCCACTGCCTCGCGCGAAGCAGACTCGCTTCAGCGGCCGAGTTCTGTTGGGGCACAGTCCCCTCGACTGAGCAGCAAGGGGTCATCCACACCGGATG
>NZ_JBHWZY010001274.1:0-1357 GCF_042727815.1 Nocardia sp. NPDC060220 | reverse complement strand
CCCGAGGGGACTCGCCGCCGCTGTAGATTGATCTTCGGTTGTGGATCAGCTGACCGGAGCGGACTCCTTGGCGTCCTCCACGGCGTCCGGCTCCGCCTTGCGGTTGCGCAGGACGCTGGAGACGAGCGCCGCGCCGATGAACGCCACGCCGATCAAGCCCGTGATGAGCTCGTTGACGTGCACGCCGATCGAGACGAGCAGGATCGCCGCCAGCGCTCCGATCGCCCAGTGGGCGCCGTGCTCGAGGTACACGTAGTCCGACAGCGTGCCCTGGCGAACCAGGTACACCGTGATCGACCGGACGAACATCGCGCCGATCAGGCCGAGGCCCAGCGCGATGATGATCGGGTCGGAGGTGATGGCGAACGCGCCGATGACACCGTCGAAGGAGAACGACGCGTCGAGCACTTCCAGGTAGAGGAACAGGAAGAACGCGGCCTTACCGGTCGCCTTGACCAGCGTGGACGGGCCACCCTGCGGGCCCTCTTCGAACTCCTCGGTGTGGAACATCGAACCGAGGCCGTCGACCAGGATGTAGACGATCATGCCGAGCAGGCCGGAGACCAGCACGGTGGAGCGATCGTCGGCGTCGGCCAGGAACTCCGCGACCAGCACCAGACCGGTACCGGCGACGACCACCGACAGCATGTCGAGCTTGCCCGCCTTGGCCAGCGGCTTCTCGAGCCAGCTGAGCCAGGTGATGTCACGCTCTTCGAAGATGAAGTTCAGGAACAGCAGCGCCAGGAACATGCCACCGAACGCCGCGATCTGCGGGTGCGCGTCGGTGAGCAGGGTCTCGTAGCTCGGGCTGCCGTCAGGGAAGTAGGCGGCGTCGTCCACCGGCGGGTTCAGCGCCAGGTCGAAAGCCTCGACCGGGTTCAGTCCCGCGGTGACCCACACGATGGCCAGCGGGAAGATCAGACGCATACCGAACACGGCGATCAGCACGCCGACAGTCAGGAAGATCCGCTGCCAGAATTCGCTCATCCGTTCCAGGACGGTGGCGTTGATGACGGCGTTGTCGAACGACAGCGACACCTCGAGAATGCCGAGGATGGCGCACAGTGCGAGAGCGGTCAAGCCACCGTAGAGGTAGGCCACGACCAGCGAGAACACCGTGATGACGATGGACAGGCCGAAGATGCGCGTTATCACGCGGAGGGACCTTTCTGTTTCGCACGAACAGGGGGCCCGATGTGTCGAGCCCCCTGTTCGCGAGGGTGACTAGACGTTGACGCCGTAGTCGCGAGCGATGCCGGACAGACCGGAGGCGTAGCCCTGACCGACGGCGCGGAACTTCCATTCGGCACCGTTGCGGTACAGCTCGCCGAAGACCATAGCGGTCTCGGTCGAGGCG
>NZ_JBHWZY010001273.1:0-1360 GCF_042727815.1 Nocardia sp. NPDC060220 | reverse complement strand
GTCTTGTCAATGCAGCACAGTCAGCGGAAGACTCGCGGACGGCGATCGACAAAATCTTTTCCGAGGTTCCGATCCCACCGAACGCCGAGCTCGATCAGATCAAATTCGGCTACCAGACCGACGTCGATCCCGCCGGCATGACAAAGTGGCCAGATGGCGCATTAGCCGCGACGCTTGAAGTCATGACCTTGGGATCAATCGATCCCAAGGATGTCACACATAGCGAAGCCGAGATGCTGAACAATCTCAGTCTCGCAGATCAAGCGCGCTTTCTCATTCTTTCCGATGAAGCTTCTGCAGCCGCCGAGGAAGCCTACCCCGGCATAGCTACACAAGACAGTCATGTCGACGCGTACAGGCACACATACTGGAATGCAATGATGACCCAGGAGTTCGGTGCCGAGTGGACCCAAGAATACGCGACCAAACACGAGGGACGAGCAGACAACGCTGCAGTTCGCGAAGCGATGGACCTGCACAATAACGAAGTCGGCCGCAAGATCGGCGCGGCAAACCCTCAGGCAAGCTCCGCCGAGATGCGGGAGTTGGTCCAGCAGGCAGTGGATGGTGGCGATACGGTCCTCATCGATCGCGATCAAAATCTGGCCTGGACCGACGATGTAAAACCAGGCTCTTCGGTTGTTTCCGAAGAATTCGATCGAAATCCGATCTTCCTACCAGGAACGCCCTTGCCGAACAGCAACCCTTCCCCGAACAGGCCGAATTCCTGAGCACAGAGTGGAGATCAAAGCGATGGCAATAAGGTCGATGGCTATTTCCATGCTTGCGCTGGGCATAAGCACAACAGCGCTCACCGGCTGCGATTCGTTAAATGCGAGAGAATCAGTTGAGGTCGCTTCGGAGCCAACCGGCTGGGATGCACCATTCTCCCAACTACTGGCATCACATAACAGTTCGAAACTGGGCGACGTCGTTCGAAATACGGGCGTGCCCGTCGAAAAATGGGAGAAACTGTACAGTTTCACCGGCGACGCCTCTCCGGAACGTGTAAATGATACTGTCGGAATTGGCGATATAGAATGGGTGAACCGCTCACGCAGCTCTGACGTCACCATGCACGTCTTCGTCAGCAGTGGGAAGGTGGTCTACGCATTCAACGATCAGAAACCCCGCAACGGAGCGACAAGTGGTGCGTTCTCGACACCTACCGCGACCGTGACACCGCGCGCTATTGAGCGCGGCTACCCGACAAACGACACAATCTGGGTACTCGATATCGGCGGTGGCGAATAGCCGGGCCGACCAGGCGCCATCCTCAACGACGTCGAAGGTGTCTGGCGCTGCCGCACCACCTTCAACTGCACCGACGCGTGCCCCCGTGGCATCGAGGTCACCAAGG
>NZ_JBHWZY010001272.1:0-1366 GCF_042727815.1 Nocardia sp. NPDC060220 | reverse complement strand
GGCCGAGGTCGAGGTCGCGTTCACCGTCGACCTGCTGGGCTACTACGCGCGAAACGCCGCGAAGTTTCTCGCCGATACCGCCGTGAGCCCCCACACCCCGTTGATGCGGGTCAAGAAGCTGACCACCACGTACACGCCGTATCCGGTGGTCGGCATCATCACACCGTGGAACTTCCCTCTCGCCATGCCTGCCTCCGACCTCGTCCCGGCGCTCGCCGCGGGCGCCGCGGTGCTGCTCAAGCCCTCGGAGGTGACCCCGCTGACGCCGCTCGCCCTCGCGCGCGGCTGGGCCGAGATCGGTGCGCCGCCGGTGTTCACGGTGGTCTCCGGATCCGGCGCCACCGGTGCCGCGGTGGTCGGCAACGCTGATTTCATCCAGTTCACCGGCTCCGGCAACACCGGTCGCCGCATCGCGGTCGCCTGCGCGGAACGCACGCTGCCCTACAGCCTCGAGATGGGCGGCAAGGACCCGGCGATCGTGCTGGCCGACGCCGACCTCGACCGCGCAGCCAACGGCATCGCCTTCGGCGCACTGACCAACGCCGGACAGCTGTGCGTGTCGGTGGAGCGGGTGTACGTCGAGGCCGCGGTGTACGACGAGTTCGTGAACAAGCTGGTGGCCCACGTCAAGACGCTGCGGCTCGGCCGCGACGACCGCAGCGGAAACATCGACGTCGGCCCCCTCGCCAACCAGGCCCAGCTCGACATCGTCACCCGCCACGTCGATGACGCGCTGGCCCAAGGCGCGCGAGCGCTCACCGGCGGCAAGGCGACAGGCGAGGGCAACTTCTTCGAACCGACGGTCCTGGTCGACGTCGATCACTCGATGTCGTGCATCACCGAGGAAACGTTCGGCCCGACGATCCCGGTCATCAAGGTCGCCGATGCGAACGAGGCGATCCGGCTCGCCAACGACTCCGAGTACGGACTGTCGGCCTCGGTGTGGACGGGCAACAAGTCCCGCGGGCAGGCAATCGCGCGGCGACTGGCCGTCGGCGCGGTGAATATCAACGACGCCACCATCAATCTGTTCAATTTCGCGCTCCCCCACGGTGGTTGGGGCCAGTCCGGCACCGGGTACCGATTCGGCGGTGCCGACGGCGTGCGCAAGTACTGCCGCAAGCAGGCGATCACGGCTCCGGCGCTGCCGACCCAGAAGTCCGAACTCGTCTGGTACCCGTACAGCCTCAAGAACTTCGGCTTCATGCGGAACGCGATGCGCGCGACCGGCGCTCGCGGCCGGCGCCGCTTCGGCAGGTAGGGGTCCGGCCGCGGACGGATGTCTCACCGAGCCGGTGAGACATCCGACCGCGGCACGCGGGGGTCGCAGCCCCCCGCCAGGGAATCAGCCGGTCTCTTATAAACC
>NZ_JBHWZY010001271.1:0-1373 GCF_042727815.1 Nocardia sp. NPDC060220 | reverse complement strand
CTCGACAGCCGCGAGTTCCTGCCCGGTGTCACCGATCTCGGTGACGGCCCCTCCGCGCAGCTGTGGCCGCATCGCCACGGCACCGACGCCATGTTCCTGGCGACGTTGCGCAAGAAGTAGCCGCGACAGTACGACGGCGCCGTCCCCCGCACGGGGGCGGCGCCGTTCCATTTGTCCAAGCGAGGAGCGAGCGCCGAGCGGAGAATCGGCGTATGGCGATGACATGGGATCAGGTGGTCGCGATGGCGACGGCACTACCGGGTGTGGCGGAAGGCACCTGGTGGCGCAGTCCCGGCCTGAATGTCGGCGGCAAGAGCTTCGCTCGACTGCGTAATGAGGCCGAAGGCGGCCTCGTGCTGCTGTGTGAGCCCACGGAGAAGGAAGCGCTGCTGGCTTCCGGCGACCCAGCTTTCTACACGACCCCACACTATGACGGGTACCCGTACATCCTCATCGACCTCGACGTGGTCGACCCACAGCAGCTCGCCGAGCTACTCGACAGTGCCTGGTGGCTGCGCGCACCCGCGAAGCTGCGGCGCGCGAGGCAGGGTGCATAGGAGAGGACGCCGTTGTCCTGTCCCCGAGTCAGTCCCGTTCGGACAATTCGCGCAGGCGCGCCAGGGTTTTCGCGAGAATCCGGGACACGTGCATCTGCGAGATCCCCAGCTGCGACGCGATCTGTGTCTGCGTCATCGACTCGAAGAATCGCATGGTCAGGATGCGGCGCTCCCGTTCGGGCAGGCCCGCCAGCAGTGGCCGCACCGCGATGTACTCCTCGACCCGGTCGAACTGCGACTCTTCCTCGCCGAGCGTGTCGAGCAGCGACGCGTCGCTGTCGCGCCCGATCGAGGCCGCGTCGATCGACGTCGGCTGATAGGCATTGCCCGCGATGACGGCCTGGGTGACCTCGTCGGGGTCGACATCGAGTTCGGCGGCGATCTCCTTGGCGGTGGGGGAGCGGCCCAGTCGCTGCGAGAGCTGATCCACGGCCGCGCCGATCCGCAGGTGGGTTTCCTTGACGCGCCGCGGGACTCGCATCGCCCAGGTGTTGTCCCGGAAATACCGCCGGACCTCGCCCATGATCGTCGGCACCGCGAAGGACAGGAAGTTCGAGCCACGGCTCAGGTCGAACCGGTCCACCGCGTGCACCAGACCGACGCGCGCCACCTGCGACAGATCGTCGAACGGCTCGCCGCGTCCGCTGAATTTGCGGGCGATGTGATCGGCCAGCGGAATGCAGCGGTTGATCAGCGCATCGCGCGCGACCGCGTGCGCGACACTGCCCGGCTCGGTCGCCGCGAGACGCTCGAACAGGGCGCTGACGTCGTCGTACCCCGACACCGGTTCCGGAGTTTCGGTCTCCTCCTCGATAC
>NZ_JBHWZY010001270.1:0-1374 GCF_042727815.1 Nocardia sp. NPDC060220 | reverse complement strand
GTACCGCACCGGCACCAACGGTGTGATCGCCGACTTCCTCGACCACGGCGAACCGTTCCACGCCTCCGACACCCGAGGCTGGCTGCTCTACGGTCGCAACGGCGACGTCCTGGCAGCCGGACAGGGGGCGACCAGCCCCGCGAAGAACCCGACGCCGTCGGCGATATGGAAGGTGGACGGCACCGGTGCGAGCGGATTCGTTCTCAGCAACACCGAAACCGCGACCAGCACGCCCGCCACGTTCGTCCAGGACACCGGGTGCGCGGACTTCCCCGAGGCGCAGACCGGCGCCCAGGGAACTCCGGGCCCCAGCGTCGGCGCCGACGGTGCGGTCGTGGGCGCCATCGACGCACACGCGCACGTCACCGCCTACGAATTCATGGGCGGCAACTTTCACTGCGGCCGCCCGTGGCACCCCTACGGAGTGAGCTACGCGTTGCCCGATTGCGCGCAGTACCGCACCGGCACCAACGGTGTGATCGCCGACTTCCTCGACCACGGCGAACCGTTCCACGCCTCCGACACCCGAGGCTGGCCTACCTTCCGCGACTGGCCGAAGCCGTCGGTTCTCACCGCCGAAGGCACCTACTGGACCAGCATCGAGCGCTCGTGGAAGGCGGGCCTGCGCGTGATGACCGTCGACCTGGTGGACAACGAATCACTGTGCGCCATGATGACCGATCGCCGAAACCCCTGTGACGACATGGCTTCGGTGCGCAGGCAGGCCGACAGCCTGCGGGCGTTGCAGGACTACATCGACGCCCAGGCCGGTGGGCCCGGGCAGGGCTTCTTCCGCATCGTCACCGATCCGGCCCGAGCGCGCCACGTCGCCGCGTCCGGCAAGCTCGCCGTGGTCCTCGGCATGGAGTTGTCCGACCCGATGGGGTGTGGCGTGTTCCTCGGGCAACCGGAGTGCGGCCGAGCCGACGTCGACCGCTGGCTCACCGAACTTCGTGCCATCGGCGTGAGCAGCTTCTTCCCGGTACACAAGTTCGACAACGCGTTCGGTGGCACGAAAATGGATCACGATGTCACCGGCCTGCTGGTGAACGCGGGCAACTTCATGCAGACCGGCACGTTCTGGAACGTCCAGCCCTGTCCCGGACCCGAACAGGACAGCACCCAGCTCTCGGTGCCGCTCGCCGGTCATATCAACCAGTTCATCGCCGATCTCACCGGCCCGCTGCTCGGCGGCGCACCACTGCCGCTCTACGCGGCGGGATCTCACTGCAATGCGCGCGGGCTGACCGACCTCGGCGAGTACCTGATCAACGCGATGATCGACCACGGTTTTCTCATCGAGATAGATCACCTCAGCGAAGCCACCGCCGAGGAAGTCATGACGATCATCGAAAAGCGTGGCTACCCCGGTGT
>NZ_JBHWZY010001269.1:0-1375 GCF_042727815.1 Nocardia sp. NPDC060220 | reverse complement strand
GTTCCCCGCGTCCTCGCCTGCCAGGAACGCCGGAATGTGGCTCTTGTTGAACTCCGCGGGCCGGTGCACCGCCACATTGCTCCAGACCGGCGCACTCGCCCTGCCCAGCTCGGTGGTCCGCCGGAAATCGGAGTACGCGGCCTGCAGGTCCTCGACCCGCTCGGCATGTGTCCACAGCATGAAATCGGCGTCGGCCCGCAGCCCCGCCACGTCGTAGATCCCGCGCAGCACCACGCCCTTGTCGGCGAGTCCGTCGAAGAACTCCTGTGCCTCCTTGATCGCCCCGGCCCGGTCCTCACCGAGCACGCCCGGCTGAACCTGGAACACCGAGAACATCAGGTAGCGAATGGTGGAGTTGAGAGCCTGGTAGTCGAGTCGCGCCATGGATCTATGGTGCCACTGCGGCGTTTTCGCCCGCGGTCGGGGCTCAGTCCCCTACCGGTCTGCTCGCCCGCCACGGCGACGACTCGTCACTGCCGAACACCGAGGTCACCGTCGTCGCCTCACCGTCGTGAAGTTCGACCGGCCCGAGATCGGGATCGAGAATCAGGCTTCGCTCGTTGCGCTGCTCACCGGCAATGGTCACAGCGGGCGATCATGCAGTACCGCTATCGCCGATGCCCGCTGACACGCCGCTGGTCAGCCGGAGAAGCTGTCAAGTCCGGTGAGCTCACTGGACAGGGTCCAGAGACGGGCGGCGGCAGCGGGGTCGACGGCCCACGGTTTCACACCGCCGGCGAGCATGTCGTCGTCGGTGGCGACTTCGGCGACATCGCAGTCCTGGCAATACGCACCGCCGTGCCGCGCCAGCGCTGCGGCGGTCGCCGCCCAGACTGCGGTCGCCGCCCCCTGCGCCGGGGTTTTGAAGCCCTCGGCCTGGTGACCGTCACTGCCGATCCAGCCCTGCGAGATCTGTTCCGCACGGGCGATATGGCGTTGAAGTGGCGTGAGGATGCTGCCCGGGTGCACGGAGTACGCGTTGATCCCCGCTGCCGCGCCGATCGCGTCGAGGTGGGTGGCGAACAGCGCGTTGGCGGTTTTGGACTGACCGTAGGCTCTCCAGATGTCGTAGTCGCGGCTGAAATGTAGGTCGTTCCAGCGGATACCGGACAGGAAGTGGCCCGACGATGCCACCGCCACCACACGAGCCCCGCTCCGGGCCAGCGCCGGACGCAAACGGTTGACCAGTGCGAAGTGCCCGAGATGATTGATCGCGAAGTGCGCTTCCCAGCCCGGCCCGACATCCCGGCATGGGTAGGCCATCACCCCGGCGTTCGCGATGATGACGTCGATGCTCCGGCCGGTATCGAGAAAACGTTCACTGAACACCCGCACACTGTCGAGATCGGCCAGGTCGAGTTCATCGACCTCCGCG
>NZ_JBHWZY010001268.1:0-1389 GCF_042727815.1 Nocardia sp. NPDC060220 | reverse complement strand
ACCGCAATGGGTACCGAGCGCGCAGGACATCGCGTCGGCCCGAATCACCGACTTCGCCGCCTTCGTCACCACGCGAACCGGCGACCCGTACCCTGACTACCAGGCCCTGTGGCAGTGGTCGGTGGACGACGTCGCCGACTTCTGGCAGGCCGTGTGGGACTACTTCGAGCTCGGCGAGACGGCCGGCGAGGTGCTCGGCTCGCGGGAGATGCCGGGCGCGCAATGGTTTCCCGGCACCCGGCTGAACTATGTCGACCAGATCATCCGGATGGCCCAGTTCGGCCGCCCCGCGGTGATCGCCCTGCACGAAGAAGCCGAGCCGCGGGAGGTGTCCTGGGCCGAATTGATCGAACAGGTCACGGTTTTCGCGCGCACCTTGCGTGAGCAGGGCGTCGAGGCGGGCGACCGGGTGGTGGGCTAC
Source organism: Nocardia sp. NPDC060220 (assembly GCF_042727815.1). Classification (NCBI taxonomy): domain Bacteria; kingdom Bacillati; phylum Actinomycetota; class Actinomycetes; order Mycobacteriales; family Nocardiaceae; genus Nocardia; species Nocardia sp. NPDC060220. Next base: position 968 of record NZ_JBHWZY010001268.1, on the reverse strand, counting down.
CTGCCCAATATTCCGGAAGCGATCGTCGCCTTCCTCGCCACCGCCAGTATCGGCGCGGTGTGGAGCGCCTGCGGTCAGGACTACTCGGCCAAGGCCGCGCTGGACCGGCTCGGCCAGCTCGACCCGACGGTGCTGGTCACCGCCGACGGCTACCGGTTCGGCGGCAAGGAACACGACAAACGGGCCGACATCGCGGCACTGCGCGACGGGCTGCCCGGCCTGCGCGCCACCGTCGTCGTCTCGCAACTCGGACGCGAGGTACCCGACACGCTGTCCTGGACGGACTCGGTCGCCGATGCCGGACTCGGTGTCATCGAAACCGTCCCCGTCGATTTCGATCATCCGCTGTGGATCGTGTTCTCCTCCGGCACCACCGGGCTGCCCAAGGGCATCGTCCACGGCCACGGCGGTGTGCTGCTCGAGCATCTGAAAGCCGTAGCGCTGCAATCGAACATGGGCCCCGAGGACACGTTCTTCTGGTACACCAGCCCGAGCTGGATGATGTGGAACTTCCAGGTAGCGGGTCTGCTCACCGGCACCACCGTCGTCACCTACGACGGCAGCCCGACCGCGGGCGGGCCGGATGCGCTGTGGCGCATCGCCGCCCAGGTGGGCGCCACCGTTTTCGGGACCAGCCCCGGCTATGTTCTCGGCTGTGTCAAGGCGGGATCGGTGCCACGCGCCGAGCACGACCTCTCGGCCCTGCGCTCCGTGGGTATCACCGGTTCGTCGCTACCGGTGTCGAGCGCGCTGTGGCTGAACGAGAATGCCGGAGAGCATGTTCAGGTGAACTCGATCAGCGGCGGCACCGATGTGGTGTCGGCGTTCGTCGGTGGCGCCCCGACCGTGCCGGTATGGCCGGGTGAGCTGTCGGCGCCGTATCTCGGCGTCGCCCTCGATGCCTTCGACGAGCAGGGCAACCCCGTGCGCGGCGAGGTCGGCGAGCTGGTGGTCACCGCGCCGATGCC
>NZ_JBHWZY010001267.1:0-1402 GCF_042727815.1 Nocardia sp. NPDC060220 | reverse complement strand
GCCATCCACATGAGCTACCGCGGCTACCTCGGCGACCGGTTGTTCATGACCAACGCCGAATGCTGGCATGTCGGCCCGGGCAACGCCCACCTCGGGCCGGATCATCCGCGCAGCCTGGCCGGTGGGCATGTGATCACGCTGGACGGCAGCCCCGCCCGGATCGAGATGCGCAACGAACTCGACGACGAGTCCTACGAAGGCGATTGGTCCGCGGTCACCGACATCTCGGTCAAGGCGATGCTCGACGTCATCCCGGAACTGTGTGCGGCGCCGGCCGGTGTCGCGACGCCCGACCTGAGCCCTCGGTACCGTCTGGAGACAGTATGACCTCCCCCCTGCTGGTCGCGGTGCTCGGCGCCGGGCCGCTCGCCGACCGGATCGCCGCGCACCCCGATATCGCTGTCGCGCCGCCTTCCTCGGCCGCGGTGGTCGTCCACCTGACTGCCGACGTCGATGCGGTTGTCGCCCAGCTCGGCGCGGGCCGTGACGTGGTGACCGCGCTGCCCCTCGAAGCCCTCCCCCTGGACGAGGTGCGGGACGCCTGCCGCGACGGATCGTCCACCCTGCACGCCACCGGCGGCTTCCAGTCGGCGGTCGCGGCGCGGCTCACCCGCTCGCTCGCCGCCGCGACGCGGGAGATCACCAGGATCGAACTGATCGAGGAGCTCGAGCTACCCGACGACGGCGTGTATCCGTGGAACACGGTGCCGGAGGAGATGTTGCCCGGCTACTACTTCTCCGGTCTGCGCGTACTGGAAGACGCCGCCTTCACCGGCTCACGCTCCGATACTTCCGAGCAGGCCGGTGCCGTCTACACCCTGGGCGACCGGATCACTTACCGTTCGATCCGCACCCGAGACACCGGTACCGTTGCGTTGCGCTATCGCCTGGTCACTACAACCGCAGCTGGAACTGCCACGGCCACAGTCGATTTCCATCCCACCGACGGCGTTCACCCGGCCGATCATCTGACGTCGGTGGATCTGGTGAAGGCGCTCGGTCCGGTTCACGCGAGCGAGCCCGGCATCGTGCTGCGCGATCTCGGCATCACCTATTTGGTCCCGGACGACCGGCTGCCGCGGTCCACGTAGGGCCGAAGGCGGTTGGATATCACCTTCTCGCAGGTCGTTACCCAGATCTTGCCGGTAACTGCAGATTCTGTTGCTCCGGATTCATCGCGAAGCCCACTTGCCTCACAGCCCACAGCCGCGCTTCTCCGCCGTGTTGTGAGCTGCATTCATAATCAGATGCGAATATCTATACCTCTTACTACCAGCTGCTCGACACCCCGACCGGTTCCAGCTGGGCCCGTGCCGGACATGGCTTCACTGACCGCTTCGAGGCAGACGACCCGGTATCCAAGATGATGTCAGGTGACGGCAGCGGCCCCGCCTCGGAGATC
>NZ_JBHWZY010001266.1:0-1404 GCF_042727815.1 Nocardia sp. NPDC060220 | reverse complement strand
ATGTCTGCCGGCCCGGTGCTGGGTGGGGAACTATCAGGCCGTGACCGAAGCTTCGCGCTGGAGTTCCAGGGCGATGTCGATGAGCTGGTCTTCCTGTCCGCCGACGAGCTTGCGCTTGCCGGCGCGGACGAGCATTTCGGCGGCGGAGACGCCGTAGCGTTCGGCCTGGCGTTCGGCGTGGCGCAGGAAGCTGGAGTAGACGCCCGCGTAGCCCATCATCAGGGCCTGACGGTCGAGCAGGCATTCCGACGGCATGGCCGGGCGGACCACGTCCTCGGCGGCGTCGGTGACGGCGAAGAAGTCCACGCCGGTCTTGACACCGAGCTTGTCGCAGACGCCGATGAAGGCCTCGACCGGCAGGTTGCCCGCGCCCGCGCCGAAGCGGCGAGCCGAGCCGTCGATCTGGGTGGCGCCCGCGCGCACGGCGTAGACCGAGTTCGCCACGGCGAGGCCGAGGTTCTCGTGGCCGTGGAAGCCGACCTGGGCGTCGTCGCCGAGTTCGGCCACCAGCGCCGAGACGCGGTCCGAAACCTGTTCCAGCACAAGCGCACCCGCCGAGTCGACGACGTACACGCACTGGCAGCCCGCGTCGGCCATGATGCGCGCCTGCTCGGCCAGCAGCTCCGGGGTGGTGCTGTGCGCCATCATCAGGAAGCCGACGGTCTCCAGGCCCAGATCCCGCGCGTAGCCGAAGTGCTGAATGGACACATCGGCTTCGGTGCAGTGGGTGGCGATGCGGCAGATGGACGCGCCGTTGTCCTGCGAGATCTTGATGTCCTCCTTGATGCCCACACCGGGCAGCATCAGGAAGGCGATCTTGGCCTGCTTGGCGGTCTCCGCGGCGGCCTTGATCAGTTCCTGCTCCGGGGTCTTGGAGAACCCGTAGTTGAACGAGGACCCGGCCAGGCCGTCACCGTGGGTGACCTCGATGACCGGGACACCGGACGCGTCGAGCGCGCCGACGATGTCGCGAACCTCGGTCACGGTGAACTGGTGACGCTTGTGATGCGAGCCGTCACGCAGCGAGGTATCGGTAACGCGCACATCGAGTTCGCCCGAGTAGGGCTTGCGCACATTGCTCATGATTGAGTTCTCCCTTACACCCGAGCCGAGATGATTTGATCGGCCAGCACATCGCCGACCTTGGTGGCCGCGGCCGTCATGATGTCGAGGTTGCCCGCGTACGGCGGCAGGAAGTCGCCCGCACCCTCGACCTCGACGAAGATCGACACCTTCGCCAAGCCGCCGGATACCAGCGACGGGTCGTCGAACTGGGGTTCGTTGAGCAGTCGGTAGCCGGGCACGTACTCCTGAATGGACTTCTCCATCCGCAAGATCGACTCGGAGATCGCGTCGCGATCGGCATCCTCGGGGATGGCGCAGAAGATGGTGTCGCGCATGATC
>NZ_JBHWZY010001265.1:0-1413 GCF_042727815.1 Nocardia sp. NPDC060220 | reverse complement strand
GCCGGTGAAGCGTGCTCCGTTTCCCTCGGCAGGCGATGCTTGCTACCTTGTTCAGTACGTTCAACGGTAATACATACCGTATTTCAAACAGTATAGAACCGAAGAGGGAATGCGAGATCCCATGAGCGAGGCCTTCGCCACCGATGTACCCGACGCTCAGAGCGCCCGAGACCGCGCAGCCCGCGAGCGCTGTCCGATGAACGAGACCGCACGATCGGCGGCACAGCCTTTGGCCGGGCTTCGGGTGGTGGAGATCTCCAGTTTCGTCGCCGCTCCGCTGGCGGGAATGACACTGAGCCAACTCGGTGCCGACGTGATTCGGGTCGATCCCCTCGGCGGGGCGGCCGACTACCATCGGTGGCCGCTCACCGACGACGGTGCGAGCATCTACTGGACCGGTCTCAACAAGGGAAAGCGCTCCGTCGCGGCGGACCTGCGCGGCTCCGCCGGGCAACAACTGATCTCGAACCTGATCACCGACGGTGGACCAGGCGGAGGCATCCTGCTCACCAACACCGTGGGCCGGGACTGGCTCGGCTACGACACTCTCGCCGAGCGGCGACCCGATCTGATCCGGCTCGAGATCCTCGGGCGTGCCGACGGTTCGACCGCGGTGGACTACACCGTCAACGCCGCCATCGGCTTTCCGATGGTTACCGGCCCGGCCGAGCACGCGGGGCCGATCAATCAGGTTCTGCCCGCCTGGGATCTGCTCTGCGGTCTGTACGCCGCGCTGGCGATCACCGGGGCCGTGCGGCACCGCGAGGCGACCGGAGAAGGCAGCAGGATCACGTTGCCGCTGGAGGATGTCGCACTGGCGACGGCGGGAAACCTCGGTTTTCTCACCGAGGCGATGCTGTGCCAGACGCCGCGGCCGCGCCTCGGCAACGCCATCTACGGCCAGTACGGGCAGCATTTCAGTGCGGCCGACGACGCCACGTTCATGATCGTGGCCCTCACCTCCCGCCACTTTCACGCGCTCACCGAGCTCACCGGAACTCGCGCCGCCGTCGACGCGCTGGCCACGGCTCTCGACGCCGACTTCACCGACGAGGGCGCCCGCTACCACCATCGTGATGTCCTCACCGGCCTGTTCACGCCGTGGTTCCGGGCCCGCAGCGGCGTCGAGATCACCGCCGCCCTCGAACAGACCTCGATCCTGTGGGAGCGCTACCGGAGCTTTCACGAGGTCGTGACCGACCCACGGGTCACCGCCAATCCCTTGTTCGCGTCGTTGCGGCAACCCGGCATCGGCACCTACCTCGCGCCCAGTGCGCCTGCGTCGGTCGACGGCGCCCACACCGCGCCGCAAGCGGCTCCACGGCTGGGTGAACACACCGAACAGGTCTTACGCGACCGGCTTCACCTGTCGCCGGCCGACCTCGCGCGATTGCGCGAGGCGGCCGTCATCGC
>NZ_JBHWZY010001264.1:0-1419 GCF_042727815.1 Nocardia sp. NPDC060220 | reverse complement strand
CAGCCGGGATGCGCGCGCAATCCCGCGCCCGAATTGATGAGCACCACGTGCCCGTTCGCAGCGCGCAGTGCGGGCAGCAACACCCTTGTCAGCTCGGCAACCGCGATCAGGTTGACCTCGAGGGTTTCGCGCCATTGCTCGACCGAGGACTCGGCGACCGTTCCGAGGTCGGCGATACCCGCGTTGTGCACGAGGACATCGAGTCGCGAGATCGGCTCGGCGGCCGCGGCGACCGCCGCGTAGTCGGTGAGCGCGACCGGCCAGCCCGTCGCCTCGGGCAGCTCGGTGAGAATCGGCTTCAGCGCGTCGGCGGATCTGGCACCGAGCAGCAGGTCGTGGGTGGGCGCGAGTTCGCGGGCGATCGCGGCACCGAGTCCACGGCTCGCGCCGGTGATGAGAGCGGTCTGGGCGGGAGTACTGGTCACCGTCATAACTCCCACGCTAGCGGGCACGCAGATCTCGACACCCTGGCCGTTTCCGCGCGCGGATGACAGCACCGACTAGTACCGTCGGACTATGACCGATCCCCGGTACAACTACGGACCAGCGGACCCGCAGTACCCCCAGCACCAGGGCCAGCCCCAATACGGCCAGGGCCAGCCCCAGTATCCGCAGGGCGAGCCGGAGCCCAAGGTCAATGTGGGCAAGCTGTGGGCAGGCGGTATCGGCACGGCCGTCGTGGCCGCGTTGCTGGTGGTCGTCGCGATCATGCTGATCCGCGGTGTGCTCGGCATCGCGATCCTCTCGCCCGAGGGCGCGGGTGCGTACGGCACCGTCTCCACCACCTCCTACGCCATCGCCGCCGCGGGCGCCGCGCTGCTGGCGACAGCACTGTTGATGGTGCTCTTGCTGGCGATGCCGAGCCCGCTCACCTTCTTCACCTGGATCTGCCTGCTCCTGACGGCCGTCGCGGTGATTCTGCCGTTCACGCTGGTCGCCGACCTGGACGCCAAGATCGCGACCGCGGCGATCAACCTGCTGGTCGGGCTGTGCATCACCACCATGCTCAGCTCGGTCGGGTCGGCGGCGCAGAACGGGTCGCGTCAAGCCGGGTACTGATCGTCACAGTGCCGTCGAGATGCCACCGGGCCTGCTCCACCGCAGAATAGATAGATGACCGACCCAGGTTTCACCTCGACGCAGCTCGCGGCCCGCGCCGCCTACCTCCTGCGGGGCAACGACCTGGGCACGATGACCAGCGCCGCGCCCCGCCTCTACCCGCACATGTGGAGCTGGGACGCGGCGTTCGTGGCGGTGGGGCTGGCGCCGCTGAGCGTGGAGCGGGCGGTGGTCGAGCTCGACACGCTGCTGTCGGCGCAGTGGAAGAACGGGATGATCCCGCACATCGTGTTCGCCAACGGTGTCGACGGATACTTTCCCGGGCCCGCGCGGTGGGAATGTCGCAAGCTGGCCAGCAAC
>NZ_JBHWZY010001263.1:0-1424 GCF_042727815.1 Nocardia sp. NPDC060220 | reverse complement strand
CTGCCGAAGCGATCGTCGACGGGCCACAGCGGTTGAGCTTCATCGATCTCGCCCACCGGGTGCGCAAGGCCGCGGGCGCTTTCGCGGCGGCGGGCATCGAGCGCGGCGATCGGGCGGCGATCTGGGCGCCCAACTCGGCCGAGTGGATCATCGCCGCGTTCGGGCTGGTCACCGCGGGCGGCGTGCTGGTCCCGATCAACACCCGATTCAAAGCCGAGGAAGCCGCCGATGTCGTGCGGCGCAGCGGCGCCAAGCTGCTGTTGGTGCAACAGGGCTTCCTCGGGACGGACTACACCGGCCCGCAGGGCGTGCCGGTGATCGACCTGAAATCGGACTTCCTCGCCGACGGTGAGCCTTTCGAACGGGCGGTCAACGGCACCGACATCGCCGACATCATCTACACCTCGGGCACCACCGGTCGCCCCAAGGGCGTGATGATGAATCACCGCCAGACCCTGCGGCTGTACGCGGAATGGTGCGATCTGGCCGATCTGCGCGAGGGCGACCGCTATCTGATGGTCAACCCGTTCTTCCACACCTTCGGGTACAAGGCGGGGTTGATCAGCTCGCTCATCCGCGGCGCCACGATGCTGCCGGTGCCGGTGTTCGACGTCGAGCAGGTGCTCGAGCTCGTCGAACGGGAACGGGTGACGATGCTGCCCGGCCCGCCCACCCTGTATCACGCCCTGCTCGACGCGCCCGCGACCCGGGATCTGTCGTCGCTGCGGGCCGCGGTCACCGGAGCCGCCGACATCCCGGTCGAACTGATCCGGCGGGTCAAGACCGAGCTGCCGTTCCAGTCGATCATGACCGGCTACGGGCTCACCGAAGCCGGAACCGCGACAGCGTCGCGGCCCGGCGATACCTTCGAGCAGGTCGCGACCACCGTCGGAACCCCGTGTGACGGTGTGGAAGTGCGCATCGCCGAGGACGACGAGGTGCTGGTGCGCGGTTACTCCGTCATGCAGGGCTACTTCGACGATCCGGACGCGACGACGGCGGTCATCGATGCCGACGGATGGCTGCACACCGGCGATCTCGGCAGCCTCGACCTGGACGGTCGCCTGCGGATCAACGGTCGCAAGAAGGACATGTACATCGTCGGCGGCTTCAATGCCTACCCGGCCGAGGTCGAAGCGTTTCTGCTCGAGCACCCCGCCGTGGCCCAGGTCGCTGTCGTCGGTGTGCCCGATGAACGACTCGGGCAGGTCGGCCGCGCCTTCGTGGTCGCGAAAGGCCCGGTATCGGAGGCGGAACTGGTGTCGTGGGCCCGCGACCGAATGGCCGGCTACAAGGCGCCCCGATCCGTGCGGTTCCTCGACGAGCTACCGCTCAACGCCACCGGCAAGGTCATGAAAGACCAACTGCGTTAACCGAATTCGCCTGACTTCGAGGAATCCTCCATGAACTTCTCTGACATGATC
>NZ_JBHWZY010001262.1:0-1425 GCF_042727815.1 Nocardia sp. NPDC060220 | reverse complement strand
GGCTTACGCGGGGTCTGCCCCGCCGTTGAGCGCGTCGTCGAGGGCATCCAGCCGGGCTCGCCGAAAGGCACGCGCGACCGGCGTGCGCCGCTCGACCAGGTCGAAGCCGTGGTAGGCGCCGGCCACCACCCGCAGGGTGCACCGAATGCCGGCCTGCCGGAGGCGTTCGGCATAGGCGAGGTCTTCGGCGTAGAAGAGATCGTTGGTCCCCACGCCGATCCAGGCCGGCGCGAGCCCGGTCATGTCGTCGCAGCGGGCCGGAACCGCCAGGGGCGATACGGTGTCGCCGCTGGCACTGCCGAGGTAGGAACGCCAGCCGAGCCGGTTGCTCCGTTCGTTCCACAGACGTAACCGGCCGGGAGTGGGGTAGGTGCGGGCGGTAGTCCGGTCGTCGAGCATCGGATAGGACAGCACCTGGAGAACGGGGCTCACCTCGGCACTCCACGTGCAGAGGTGGGCCAACGCGGCGGCCAACCCGCCGCCCGCGCTCTCGCCGACGAGCGCGATCCGGCGAGCGTCCACATCGGATCGAGCCGCGAGCCAGCGCAGCGCCGCGTAGCAGTCCTCGAGCGGGACGGGGAACGGGTGTTCCGGCGCCAGCCGGTACTCGACCGATGCCGCGACCGCACCGAGTTCGCCGGCGACCCGCCGGCAGAATCCGTCGCCCATCGCCGCATTGCCGATGAGGTACCCGCCGCCGTGCACGAACAACACCGCCGGTGCTTTCGGTCGCGCGCCGTCGGGCCGGAACAGCCGGACCGTGACATTCGCGTCGACCCGCTCGAGCACGCCTTCGGACGGTGGTCGGCTGCCGCTACGAGCCGTCAGTTTCCGGATGAGACCCACCGACCGTGATCCGACGACCGTGCGTGGCAGGTATCGGGCAAAGCGTAGGTCGGGATGAAAGTCGGTAGGTTCGTCCACGGACGCTCAGGCCACCATCTCGTCGGAGTCGAACGGCGCGAAGAACGCACCCATACCGCCCACTGCCAAGGCGTGGCCGAGGGCATCGAAATCATAGGTCGCGGCAATGTTTCCGGAGGCACCCAGTATCCGGGCGAGGATCTCGTGGGACGTGTCGGGCAGCAGGGCGGCGCGAGCTCGATCCAATCCGGGCAGTGCGCAGCGCTGCTGGACGTGGGCGATCATCAGGTGCAGACACAGCTGCTGGGCTGGTGTTTCCGGCCGCGGGCTCGTGCCGTCGGCGAGCCTGGTGGTGAGCGAGTCCAACGTCTGCGCGAGGTAGAAGCCGAACACCGGTCGCGAGCTGTGCAGGATATCGGCGCGGACTCGGTCGGCCAGGCCGGCGCCCGCGGCACCGAGGGCGGCGGTGATCGCGGGTGTGAGGGCTGGATCCTTCGGCTGTCTCACCGGCTCTGCCCCTCCATCGCCCGCTTCGCGTGATCCAGGATGCATTCCAGCCCC
>NZ_JBHWZY010001261.1:0-1429 GCF_042727815.1 Nocardia sp. NPDC060220 | reverse complement strand
GGCGTATTCCTCTACGCGGGTTCGACCCTGCCCGGCAATATCGACGGCCAGGACGTCACGATCATCGACGCGTTCGAAGCTGTCGGCGCCTGCATCAAAGGTCTGATCACCCCCGCCGAGGTCGACCGCATCGAGCGGGCGATCTGTCCTGGCGAAGGCGCGTGTGGCGGCATGTACACGGCCAACACCATGGCCTCGGCGGCCGAGGCACTCGGGATGAGCCTGCCCGGATCGGCCGCACCGCCTGCCCCGGACCGTCGCCGTGACGACTTCGCCGAGAAGTCCGGCGAGGCTGTCGTCGGATTGCTGCGTAAGGGGATCACGGCCCGCGACATCATGACGATGGAGGCGTTCGAGAATGCCATCACCGTCGTCATGGCGCTCGGCGGGTCGACCAACGCCGTGCTGCACCTGCTGGCCATCGCCCGCGAGGCCGGTGTCGGCCTCACCCTCGCCGACTTCAACCGGGTCGGTGACAAGGTGCCCCACCTGGGCGATCTCAAGCCGTTCGGCCGCTACGTCATGAACGACGTCGACAGGGTCGGCGGCATCCCCGTCGTGATGAAGGCCCTGTTGGATGCCGGTCTCATGCACGGCGACGTCATGACCGTCACGGGCGCGACCATGGCCGAGAATCTCGCCCACATCGAGCTCGGCCTCGACGGCGACGTGATCCGCCGCCTCGACCGGCCGATCCATCGCACCGGCGGGCTCACCATCCTGCACGGCTCGCTCGCACCCGAGGGCGCCGTTGTGAAGAGCGCCGGTTTCGACTCCGATGTCTTCCGCGGCACGGCCCGGGTGTTCGACGGAGAACGCGGCGCGATGAACGCACTCGAGGACGGCACGATCGTGGCCGGTGATGTCGTCGTCATCCGCAACGAGGGGCCCAAGGGTGGACCCGGCATGCGCGAGATGCTCGCCATCACCGGCGCGATCAAGGGCGCCGGCCTCGGCAAGGACGTTCTGCTGCTCACCGACGGCCGGTTCTCCGGCGGCACCACCGGATTGTGCGTGGGGCACGTCGCCCCCGAAGCGGTGGACGGCGGCCCGATCGCCTTCGTCCGCGACGGCGACCCGATCGTGCTCGATGTCGCCAACCGCATCCTCGACGTCGAGATCGACGAGAACGAACTCGCCGCCCGTAAGGTCGGCTGGGAACCGCTGCCGCCCAGATACACCTCGGGGGTGCTGTCGAAGTACCGCAAGCTCGTCAGCTCGGCCGCACACGGCGCCGTCACCGGCTGACGGCGCCGCCTCGGCGAGAATCGCTCAGCTCAGCGTCTTCAGCGCCGTCCCGTCGTAGGGCTTCACCTCGTCGATCCGCCCCGCCAGGACCTTGGCGGCCCATTCCGGGTCCTGGAGAAGGGCTCGACCGACGGCGACCATGTCGAATTCGTCGCGCTCCATGCGATCGAGGAGGTTGTCG
>NZ_JBHWZY010001260.1:0-1430 GCF_042727815.1 Nocardia sp. NPDC060220 | reverse complement strand
CGTCATGGGTCTGTTCAACCGTAGGAGTGCTGCTGTTGTCGCTGCGCGACCGAGATCGATCCGCTGGGCCCGGTGCGTGTGAGTACCAGCGACGGGCAGCTCACCGCGGTCACGATGACCAACGAGCAGGGCGGCACGGTCGACGGCATCCTCACCCCCGACCAGTCGGCATGGAAACCGTCGGAACCACTGGGCTACGGCCACACCTACACGGTCACGGCCGAGGCGGTCACCGTCACCGGCCGGGTCGGGCCGATCACCTCGTCGTTCACCACGCTGGCGCCGAACAACCAGACCAAGGTCTATTTCCGAACCACGGGCGGCACGGAACTCTCCTCGTCGGGCACTTTCGGCGTCGGCACCGTCGTCGTCGCGCACTTCGACGAGGACGTGCCCGATCGCGCGACGGCCGAGAAGCACCTGTCGGTCACCACCGACCCGCCCGTCACCGGCTCCTGGTACTGGCTCGACAACCGCAACGCCCACTGGCGGCCCGCGAACTACTACACGCCCGGCACGAAAGTGACGCTCACCGCCGACATCTACGGCAAGGATCTCGGCGGTGGCCTCTACGGCCAGGAAGACACGAAGACCAGCTTCACCATCGGCCCCTCGCACGTCTCGATCGTCGACGACAACGACAAGCAGGTGCAGGTGTACGAGAACGGCACGCTGATCAAGACGATGCCCACCTCGCTGGGCATGGGCGGTAGCCAGACCGTCGCGGGCAAGACCATCACCTTCTGGACCCAGCCCGGGGTGTACACCGTGATGGACAAAGCCAATCCGGTGATCATGGACTCCTCCACCTACGGCCTGCCGGTGAACTCCCGGCTCGGCTACAAGGAATCCATCGGGTGGGCGACCAGGATCAGCACCGACGGCATCTATCTGCACCAACTCGACGACACGATCTGGGCGCAGGGCAACACCAACGTCTCACATGGCTGCCTCAATCTCAGCGGCGAGAACGCGCGCTGGTTCTACAATTTCTCCCAACCCGGCGACGTGGTCGAGATCAGGAACACCGGCGGCGCCCCGCTCGAGGTGTGGCAGAACGGCGACTGGAGTGTGCCGTGGGAACAGTGGCAGGCAGGTAGCGCGCTGCGGTGAACGGGGACAACGCCTTTCCGCCGCCGCGCCGGGAGACGGCACGACGGGGACCACAGCGCGTCGGCAAGCATGCCGCCACCGACCCTCGCGCGCCACGGCGCGGCCGCGCTCGCCGAGCCGGGTTGATCATGGCCAGAATGCTCGTGGCGACCACCGCGCTGGCCGTCCTCGCGGGCACCGGCCTGGCCTGGTCGGCCAAGCAGGACTTCGATTCCGGCTTCACCCATTCCACCGCACTCGGTGAGGACGCCCCGCGTTCAGGAGGAGGAGAATTAAAAATCCTGTTGATCGGCCTGTAGATAGTCTTTGTTTTGATC
>NZ_JBHWZY010001259.1:0-1440 GCF_042727815.1 Nocardia sp. NPDC060220 | reverse complement strand
TCCTCCTGGTCACCGTCCTGCGGCCGCGGTGGATACCCCGGCGGCGGCGCGGCGGGATAGCCCTGGCCGTAGCCGGGTGGCGGCGCCTGGTAACCCTGGTCGTACCCCGGCGGCGCCTGCTGCGGCGGTGGTTGAGCTGCCGGATAACCACTTTCGTAGTCACCCCATTGCGCGTCGTGCGGCGGCAACGCCTGCGTCGGGTTCGACGGTTGCCCCCACTCGTCGAACGAATTGCCTCCGTACGGCGTGGTCGAGTCGGTGCCCGGCGAACCCAGCCGTTCGGTCGGCGAATCCTCCGGGCGTTGCCCCCACGGATCGTTCGGGTTCGTCATGGGCTCCAGGGTAGGACAGCCCGGTGCGTTTGGGAGGTCCCTACGCACCGGGCTGTGGATAAATCACGAGCTGTGGACAACTTCGCCTTCGACGACGAGCTTGTCGGTGGCGTCGTCCACACTCACCTTCACCGTGTCACCGTCGGCGACCGAACCGGAGAGCAGTTCCTTGGCCAGGCTGTCGCCGATGGCCTGCTGGATCAGCCTGCGCAGCGGTCGCGCGCCGTAGGCCGGGTCGTAGCCGCGCACGGCCAGCCACTGCTTGGCCTCCTCGGTGACATCGAGGGTCAGCCTGCGCTGTGAGAGCCGTTTCTGCAGCTGACGCAGGTTGATGTCGACGATCGACTCCAGTTGCTTCGCGTCGAGCGCGTGGAACATCACCACGTCGTCGAGCCGGTTGATGAACTCCGGCTTGAACGCGCGCCGCACCGCCTCCATCACCTGATCGCGGTCGCCACCGGCGCCGAGATTGGAGGTGAGAATGAGGATCGTATTGCGGAAGTCGACCGTGCGACCCTGGCTGTCGGTGAGCCTGCCCTCGTCGAGAACTTGCAACAAAATGTCGAAGACGTCCGGGTGCGCCTTCTCGATCTCGTCGAACAGCACCACCGAATACGGTCGCCTGCGCACCGCTTCGGTGAGCTGGCCACCCTGGTCGTAGCCGACATATCCGGGCGGCGCGCCGACGAGGCGAGCCACCGAGTGCTTCTCGCTGTACTCGCTCATGTCGATACGCACCATGGCGCGTTCGTCGGCGAACAGGAAGTCGGCGAGCGATTTCGCCAGCTCCGTCTTGCCGACACCGGTCGGGCCGACGAACAGGAACGAGCCCGTCGGACGGTTCGGATCGGCCACACCGGCGCGCGCCCTGCGGACCGCGTCGGACACGGCCTGCACCGCTTCTTCCTGCCCGACGACGCGGCCCGCGACCTCGGTTTCCATCCGCAGCAGCTTGGCGGTCTCGCCCTCGAGCATCCGGCCGACCGGCACCCCGGTCCACGCCGAGACAACATCGGCGATGTCGTCGGGAGTCACCTCCCATCCGCAGGGGTGCCTGGGCGTGCAGGGCGCCCTGACGGCGAGCGACGGCGGGCGCGAGGTCCGCGAC
>NZ_JBHWZY010001258.1:0-1443 GCF_042727815.1 Nocardia sp. NPDC060220 | reverse complement strand
CATTCCGGCCCGGAATTGGCCCCGGGACATGGCTCAAGGCCGTTCCGTCCGGGCCCGATTGACGGAAGCGGAACTTCCGCCGAGGCGTGCCGAACCCCCGCCGTGCAACGGCGGGGGTTTCGGCAGTCAGCAGCAGTAACGCCTACTCGGCGTCGGTGCTCTCCTCGACGGCGGCCGGCTCAGCGGCAGCGGCCTCGTCCTCGACCGGGACGAGCGAGATCTTGCCGCGGTTGTCGATATCGGCGATCTCCACACGCAGCTTGTCGCCGACGTTGACCACGTCTTCGACCTTGGCCACACGCTTGCCGTTGCCCAGCTTGGAGATGTGCACCAGACCGTCGCGGCCCGGCAGGAGCGACACGAACGCACCGAAGGCGGTGGTCTTGACGACCGTGCCCAGGAAACGCTCGCCGACCTTGGGCAGCTGCGGGTTGGCGATGGCGTTGATCATGTCGATCGCGGCCTGGGCCGACGGCCCATCGGTCGCACCGACGAACACGGTGCCGTCATCTTCGATGGAGATGTTGGCGCCGGTTTCCTCGGTGATCTGGTTGATCATCTTGCCCTTGGGCCCGATGACCTCGCCGATCTTGTCGACCGGGATCTTGATGGCCGTCACGCGCGGGGCGTAGGGGCTCATCTCGTCGGGGTCGGTGATGGCCTCGGCCATCACGTCCAGGATGGTGGTGCGGGCGTCGTGCGCCTGGTTCAGCGCACCGGCCAGCACCTGCGAGGGGATGCCGTCGAGCTTGGTGTCCAGCTGCAGGGCGGTGACGAAGTCACGGGTACCGGCAACCTTGAAGTCCATGTCGCCGAAGGCATCCTCGGCGCCGAGGATGTCGGTGAGCGCGACGTAGCGGACCTCGTCCTCACCCTTGTCGTTGGTGATGGTGTCGGAGACCAGGCCCATGGCGATACCCGCGACCGGCGCCTTCAGCGGCACACCGGCGTTGAGCAGCGACAGGGTCGAGGCACAGACCGAACCCATCGAGGTGGAGCCGTTGGAGCTCAGCGCCTCCGAGACCTGACGGATGGCGTAGGGGAACTCCTCCTGCGAGGGCAGCACCGGCATCAGCGCACGCTCGGCGAGCGCGCCGTGGCCGATCTCGCGACGCTTCGGCGAACCGACGCGACCGGTCTCGCCGGTGGAGAACGGCGGGAAGTTGTAGTGGTGCATGTAGCGCTTGGAGGTCTCCGGGCCGAGCGAGTCGACCTGCTGCGCCATCTTCACCATGTCGAGGGTGGTGACGCCCATGATCTGGGTCTCGCCACGCTCGAAGATCGCCGAACCGTGGGCGCGCGGGATCACGTCGACCTCGGCGGAGAGCTGACGGATGTCGGCCAGGCCACGGCCGTCGATGCGGAAACCGTCGGTGAGGATGCGCTGACGCACCAGCTTCTTGGTGACCGAGCGGAACGCGGCACCCAGTTCCTTCTCGCGAC
>NZ_JBHWZY010001257.1:0-1445 GCF_042727815.1 Nocardia sp. NPDC060220 | reverse complement strand
CCTGTGAGCAGCGACATTCCTGGCCGGCCGTTGTCCTCCAGCGCGAGAGGAACGTCCAGCGCGAGAGGAACGTCAGCTGGCAAGTTCGGAGTCGCTGATTTTCTGCGCGAGCGCGGCCTCATCCAGAAAGTACACGTCACGGACAATCTTGTGCGTCTCTGGATCGAAAGTCGAATAGCCGGTGCCGATCCACCGAATCGTCGAACCGGTACCGGCGACGGTACCGGTCATCTCGACCAGCACAACGATGGTGTCACCTTCCAGACAAGACGCGGCAACGCGCGGAGTCCAGTCGGGGAAGGCCGCGATCATCTCCTCGAAGCCGACCGACAGCGCCGATTTGCCACCTTCGATGCCACCTGCACCATTGACGACTACGCATTTCTCATCGAAATACCCGAGGGCTCTTTCGAAGTCGCGCGCGGCGATGGCAGCGCAGATCTCGTTCATTTTCTGGGTGTAGACAGCGAGCGAGGAACTGGACACAGGTTCTCCTTCTGCGAAACCTCAGGTGGGAGCCCGACCATCCACCCGAGCGAGTGACACGTAACACTTTGCAGCGCCGAGTCGCCGATGCCTACACCAACCGACACCGCACTGGCCAGCCACTCGGTGCACGTTGCCCTATGACGGTCGGCATTGCCGTAGGTCTGACGCGTCGACAACGGTGCCGCCGGACAACTCTTGCGCCCAAGGAATACGCTGAAGGTGGCCTGTTGCCTACCGCATGAGTACCTCATGGTCGAAGACGACCCATTTGTGACACAGCGTGACGGACTCGACGTCGCCGCGGAGCTGGATAGTGCAGGTTTCGCGGACGCGGTGGAAATCGGGCGGGGCGGTTTCGGTCGGGTGTATCGGTGTGTGCAACGTGTGGTCGATCGGACGGTCGCGGTGAAGGTGTTGACCGGTGATCACCATGACGACCGGGAACGCTTCTTCCGCGAGGAGCGGGCAATGGCACAGCTGACAGGGCATCCGAACATCGTCGATATGTTCGAAGTCGGCATGACCGTGTCAGGTCTCCCCTACATCGTGATGCCCTACCACGCTCGTGGCTCCCTGGACACACACATCCGTCACATCGGACCACTCCCCCTGGCCGAGACTCTGAGACTGGGGGTGAAGCTCGCCGGCGCACTCGAAACTGCCCATCGCGCCGCTGTGCTGCATCGCGATATCAAGCCGAGCAACATCCTGATCACCGACTACGACCAACCTGCCCTGGCAGACTTCGGGATCGCCCGCATCACCGGCGGCTTCGAAACCTCGACCGGAACAGTCACCGGCTCGCCGGCTTTCACCGCTCCCGAAGTGCTCGCAGGTGCATCGCCCAGCCCAGCATCGGACGTGTACGGACTGGCTGCCACGTTGTTTTGCGCCCTCACCGGCCACGCCGCCTTCGAGCGCCGAAGCGGCGAACAACTGGTGGCACAGTTCGTCCG
>NZ_JBHWZY010001256.1:0-1445 GCF_042727815.1 Nocardia sp. NPDC060220 | reverse complement strand
AACTACGGTTACGACGAAGAGGCCAGGTCGCTGGGAATCCTGCTGCACTCCTCGTTGCCTATGCCGACATGCCTGAAGAAGTCCGAGCCGACGTGGAACACAGCTGGGAACACGAGGGCGCACGAGTGGCGGCGAGGGTCGAGGAGCGCTTCGCTGGGATCTACGCGTTCACGAGCTACGGAGTCGAGAACTGACAGCCCCAGATATCCACACTTGCCGCTGATCGGTTGTCCGGCAAGGCGGCTCGATGAGGTCACCTGAACACGCTCTTGTGCCGATGGCAGGTTGTTGTTGTCGACCCCGCGAATAGGGGGATGCCCCCGACGATCTTCGATCAGGACTTGCCGTCATCGACTGGCGTGGTGGGGCCCGGTCGGTTGGATTTATCGCCGAGGCGCGCGTGCAGCTGTTCGCGGACCTGGTCCGGTGTGTATGCGCGACGTTTGCGTTCGGCCCGCACGATGACCACCCCGGTTGCCGCGACGCCCGCGGTTCCGGCCAGACCCAATATCTTCCACCAGCGCATGCGCCTAGGCTAGTCGCTGTGTCACGCGAAACTCCGATAAGTATCGGCTTGGACGAAGCAGTAGAGCTGACGCGAACGGGAGATCTATGGCTGTTTCGCGGGCATTCTCGAGCCGATCGCGCGATACGGGGGTTGACCAACAGCCCGGTGAACCACGTCGGCATGGCAGTGGTCATCGATGACCTACCGGCGCTGATATGGCATGCCGAGCTCGGTCGGGCACTGCCGGATATCTGGTCGGGTAGCCATCATCGCGGAGCCCAGCTACACGATCTGCGGGCTGCGGTCATCCGATGGACCCAGGAGTACGGGCAACAGGCATGGATGCGTCAGTTGGATCGGCCGGTGACCCGCGAGATGGAGGATGCAGCGCTGCGGGTGGTGGCGAGGCTGGACGGCATGCCGTTCCCCTCCACCGGCGCGCTGGCGGGGCGCTGGTTGTTGGGCCGGGTGCCGGTACCGAAGCGGTCGAAAGAGCGCGAATCCGATCATGCCGGTCTTGAGAACGCCTACTGCGCGGAGATCGTCGCCATGACGTATGAGGCCATGGGCTTGTTGCCGAACAGACGTCCGAATTGGTATGACCCGGGCAGATTTTGGAGTGGTGACAAACTGCGATTGGCCGAGGGATATCACCTCGGCGGGGAAATCACGGTGCACGTTCCCGACCAATGACCTCGGCGACTTCCGCCCACGAGTGACACCACCTCATCGTGCACGCACCACGACCCACGGAAGCTCGATAGTGCCGAATTTCGTGCACAGTGGTCGACAGTGAGCACTCACCCAGACGGAAAATTGATTGCCGTTTTGTGCTCGAATGCGAAAGCTGACCACGTGAGTTTCATAAGCGACGATTCCGAGATCGAGTATGTGGTGTCAGCCGAGCTGCGGTTGGCCGACCGCAAGATCCGCAACT
>NZ_JBHWZY010001255.1:0-1446 GCF_042727815.1 Nocardia sp. NPDC060220 | reverse complement strand
CAGTCGGTGATCGAGGGCGTCCGATCCTCGATCGAGACCCTCGGCGGCCTGGATTCGCTGGTGAACGCGGCGGGCATCCTGCGTGCCTCGCACACCGATCAGACCCCGCTCGACCTGTGGGACCTGATCATCCGGGTGAACCTCACCGGCACCTTCCTCGTCGTCCGCGAGGCACTGCCGGCCCTGCTGGTCAACCCGCGCGCGACCGTGGTGAACTTCAGCTCGACGTCGGCGGCCTTCGCGCACCCGTACATGGCGGCCTACGCGGCGAGCAAGGGCGGCATCCAGTCCTTCACCCACGCCATCGCCCTTGAGTACGGCGGCAAGGGCTTGCGCGCGGTCTGTGTCGCGCCCGGCAGCATCAAGTCCGGAATCACCGAAGCCACTGGCGGATACGTGCCCTCCGACGCCAACTGGGCCCTGTTCGGAAAGCTGTCGCCCGTCCTGCCGACCGACCTCGAATCCGGCGGCGCGGGCATGGGTGACCCTGCCGCGGTCGCCGGCGTGATCGCGATGCTCGTCTCCGAGGACGGCGCCTTCATCACCGGTACCGAGATCCGCATCGACGGCGGTACCCACGCATGACCGACCTGAGCTACGAGGGCACGCTGCGCGAGATCACCACCGACGCGGGCGTCTTGCGGTACCACGAGGCGGGCGAAGGACCGCCGCTGTTGCTCCTGCACGGATCAGGGCCCGGTGTCACCGGATGGCGCAACTTCCGCGGTAACCTCGCCGTCTTCGCGCAACGATTCCGTTGTCTCGTCCTGGAATTCCCCGGTTTCGGGGTGAGCGACGACTTCGGCGGACATCCGATGATCACCGCGCTGGATGCGGTGGTTCGTTTCGTCGACGCGCTCGGCCTCGACAGCGTCGACATCATCGGCAACTCGATGGGTGGCGGCGTAGCGCTCAACTACGCCATCGCCCATCCCGAGCGGGTCGGCAAGCTGGTGACGATCGGCGGCATCGGCCGCAATCTTTTCAGCCCCGGCCCCGGCGAGGGCATCAAGCTGCTCCAGGAGTTCACCGAGGAACCGACCCGCGAGCGATTGATCCAGTGGCTGCATTCGATGGTCTACGACCCCGCGATGGTGACCGAGGAATTGATCGAGGAGCGCTGGGCCCAGGCCACCGATCCCGCGACGCTGGACAGCGCTCGCCGGATGTACAGCAAGGCCGCGTTCGCGATGATGATCAAGGCGATGGAGGCCTCCGACGCACCGCCGCCGTGGGCGATGCTGCACAAGGTGGCTGCCCCCACGCTGATCACCTGGGGCCGCGACGACCGGGTGAGCCCCCTCGATATGGCGCTGATCCCGATGCGTACCATCCCGCGCGCCGAACTGCACGTGTTCCCCCACTGTGGGCACTGGGCGATGATCGAACGCAAGGGCGAATTCGAGTCGGCCGTACTGGCTTTCCTCACCCGCGAGGACACCGCAC
>NZ_JBHWZY010001254.1:0-1455 GCF_042727815.1 Nocardia sp. NPDC060220 | reverse complement strand
GCTGCTGCTGCTCGGGTCGATCCTGGGCAACATTCCCATCGTCCCCGACACCGAAGGTGGTGTCCAACAGTGAAATCCACCAAAGCGCTCCTCGGGTTCAGCTTCTTCGCCGTACTGGCGACGTTGCTCACCTACACGATCTGGTCGACCCTGCAACGCAGTGTCCCCGGCAATACGACGAGCTACTCGGCGGTCTTCACCGATGTCCTCGGATTGCGCATCGGCGACGACGTCCGGATGGCGGGTGTACGGGTCGGCCGGATCGACAAGATCGACTTCACCGATAACTACATCGCAAAGGTCGACTTCCAGATCGAGTCGCGCCAGCACCTGACCGACACCACCAAAGCCCTGGTGCGATACCAGAATCTGATCGGTCAGCGCTACCTGGCGCTGGCGCCGGGCACCGGCGAGGGCACCGTTGTCCCCGCCGGTTCACAGATCCCGCTCGAGCGGACCGAGCCGTCGTTCGATGTCTCGGCGCTGCTGTCCGGATTCGAGCCGCTGTTCAGTGTGCTGCAACCCGACCAGATCAATTCGCTGTCGGAAACCCTCATCCAGGCACTGCAAGGCAACGAGGTGTCGCTGGCCGCGCTGATCACCCAGGCCGCCCAGTTGGCCAGCACGTTCGGTGAACGCGATCAGATCATCGGCGACGTGCTGAGCAATCTCAGCTCGGTGATGGCCGGTCTGGCCAACCGCAGCGATGAGCTGGAGACCCTGATCACCCAGACTCGCAGTTTGATGGAAGGGCTCTACACCGAGGGCGAATCGTTGAAGAGTTCGGTCGAACGGGTGGCGGGAGCGACGAACGGGTTGGTCTCGCTCATCGAACAGGTCAAGCCCGGCTTGGCCGACGCCCAACGCAACGCGACCACAGGCGTGATGATGCTGCTCTACAACGGCGCCGCGCTCGATCGCGCTGCGGTCGAATTCCCGGACTTCCTCAACGGCGTCGCCAGGTTCACCCAATACGGGACCTACGGCAATGCCTACATCTGCCGCCTCGACGTCTCCCTGTGGGGCGTTCTCCTGCCCGAGGGCTTGTTCTCCCAGGTCGGCGGCACCTCACAATCGGAAGTGTGCCGATGATCAAACCACGCGTTCCAGCATTTCTGCGGCACAACCGGCACCTGCGGCTCGGCCTGATCGCGGCCCTCGCGGTGCTGGTGTTGCTCGGCGGTTCGAATCTGCTCAACCAGGTCCAGCTCGGCGACAAGACCGTGCACGCCGAGTTCGCCCAGGCCGCGGGCCTTCGGCCCGGCGCGACGGTCGATGTCTCCGGCATCGAGGTCGGTGAGGTCCAGGCGGTGAAACTGGTCAACGATCGGGTGGAGGTGGCACTGCGGATCCGCAAGGACATCCGCCTCGGCGCCAACGCCCACGCGGCGATCAAGATGTCGACCATCCTCGGCAGGCTGCACATCGTGCTGCGGCCCGGTGACGGAAAAGAGC
>NZ_JBHWZY010001253.1:0-1459 GCF_042727815.1 Nocardia sp. NPDC060220 | reverse complement strand
GCCCAGTCCCGCAATTGCGGCCATCATTATTTCCGTCAGCGAACCCATGGTGAATCTCCTTGCATGATCGGTAAGCATCCCGCCGGAAAATGGTCGTACCGTCGGCCGGGATGTGGATCACAATCAGATCTCTGTTGTGATGGGGGTAACGTAGCTCCGCTCATTTCCTACGGCAAGGAAATCGTCCGATTCGCGCAATTCGGGCAGAGATCCTTCCTGATGGAAGTGCCGATGGGTATTGGTACCCGTCACGAAGAATCGCGCCGTGACCTGTACGGACGTCCAGTCCCGTCAGATCCGACGATGAACGACCGCGTTCGCCGCCAGATCTGTCAATCCCCCTGGAGTTGGCCGCGCCAGAGACGTGCCGGAATTCCGCTGACCAGATCTTGTCGCCGCAGCACCTGGATGCGCCACGGCGTGAGGCGAAGTACCTGGAAGGCCCGGTCGTCGGCACCCTGCCAGAACTGTCCGGGGTCGTAGCCGGCGCCGGGAGGGCTGCCGTGCCGGTAGAGGTCCCACACGTGTGCGCGCTCGCCGGGTCGTCGGTCCATTCGGCGACCGCGTCGACGGCGACGGTGTTCTGTGCCGGGCTCCAATAGGAGAACGTCACATGCGGATTTCCCGCGATATGGGCGGCCTTCACCGGTGTGCGGTAGGTTCCGAGCCAGCCGGCCGGGTGGTCGGTATCGGTTTCCCAGACCGGAATCAGGACGCGCGACCGTGGGCGTCCCTTGGCGTCGACGGTGGTCATGGTCGCGTAGTTGACGGCGCCGACGATGGCGTCGAAATCGGGTTTGATATCGGCGAACGTGTGCACGTGGGCGCGGGTGCGGTTGCTCACTACCGCTCCTCGACGCGCACGCCGGCGCGGCGGCCGACGGTGGTGAGGACGAGGTGGGTGGTGCCGCCGTCGAGGAAGCCGGCACGCCCGTCGGTGGCGAGGTAGCGGCGGACGTGGTCGGTCACCGAGGGATCGGGGCTGTCGGTCACGGTGTGAGTCATGGATTCACCGTGCCCGGGAGGGCTTCGGACGGACTCAGGGCCTACTCGAGGCGATCGAGGTCGGTCGACAGCATCCGCAGTGGGCTCAGGGCCGGTTCGGGACTTGCGCGAGGTGCAGGGTCGAGGGTTCGGCTCGCTCACCCTCGGCGAGGTTGTCGGCGAACTGGTTCGTTCCGATGTCGGCGAGGATGCGTGCCTCGATGCGGTCGACGTCGCCGCGTTCGGCCTCGGGCAGCGGGGCGCCGGTGGACCGACGCAGCGCATCGGCGGCACCGAGTAGCCGCGCGGCGTGGGCGGAAGATCCGGCGAGCGACCGGGCTCCGGCCAGGCCTTCCAGCGCGAGTGCGTGGGCACGGGGGTCGCCGGTGCGCAGGGCGCAGGCGGTCGGCGATCTGGACGGCGAAGTCGTCGGGGTCCTGCGTGGTGGAGTGGAGCGTGGCGTCAGACATCGTGG
>NZ_JBHWZY010001252.1:0-1463 GCF_042727815.1 Nocardia sp. NPDC060220 | reverse complement strand
GGATCATGAGTCTGCCCGCCACCGACGGCGAGTGGATCCAGATCTTCACCCCGGTCGACGACGCCGAGGCCGCGAAGCTCTCCGTGCTGCTGGCGATGTCGGACGACGAGCGGCGGCGGCCCGGCGAAGATCATCGCCGGCGATTCCACCGGTCGGCTGACCTGGGGTGATGGCGGATCACGCCGGGACTCAGATATCCGAAATCGATAGCGCGAAGACACAACTCGCAAACTGAATTCCTCAGGTACTATCGCCGACGGGGGAGCACGAGATGAACGATGGTCTTCGGCTGCCCTATACCGATATGCGACCATCTCCAGGGGATGAAACTTGATCCACATGACACCGAACCCCACCTCGCGTCGGCGCTTCGCGCGACGTTCCGGCATCACTTCGGTCGTCGCGGCGGCGGCGGTCTGCGCGGCCCTCGTATCCGGCTGCACCAAAGACGATTCGGCCACCACGGCGGGCCCGGCGCCCACCGGCCAGCTGCCCGAGGGCGCACAGATCGTGAAGGAGTCGGCGAAGACCACGCAGACCCTGCACAACGTGCACCTGAAGATCAACGTCAAGAACCTGCCCGACCTGCCGGTGGAAACCGTGTCGGCCGATGTCACCAACGAGACCCAGGGCTCGGGCGCGGCGATGGGCGAGGCGAAGGTCAAGCTCACCCCCGAAGCTTCGTTCACCGAGGCGAAGTTCCTTGTGGTGGACAAGGTCCTGTACACCCAGGCCGGTGGCCGCTACGTGCCGTCGGGTCCGGCGGAGAAGGTCTACGATCCGGGCGTCATCCTGGACAAGGACAAGGGCATCGCGAATGTGATCGCCAATATCCAGAATGCGAAGACCGAGGGCCGTGAGGTGATCGACGGCATCAACACCGTCAAGGTCTCCGGCACCATCGACGCCGCCGTGATCGACCCGATCGTGCCGCGCATCGGTCAGAACGCGGGCACCATGCCGATCACCGTGTGGATCCAGGACACCGCCCCGCCCGCCTCCGATTCGACCAAGCCCTCGGACGCCGCGTCCACCGGCGACGGCCCGAATCTTGTTCGCGCCGTGGTGAAGAAGGATCAGGGCGAGGTCACCGTCGGCCTGTCGAACTGGGCCAAGCCCGTCAACATCATCAAGCCCGCCGGCTGATATTCGCCGGTAATACCGGATCAACCCACACCGGTCCGGGGTCAGTGGAGCCTGGCACGCAGTGCCCTCCGCAGCCCCGGGCCGGTGTGTCGTCTGGGTGTCGCCTGCGGTAAACGAATCACGAACGCACGAGTACGCATCCAATAAGAGAATGTTCAGCGAGATGCAAGGCGCCACAAGGACTATACGTGTCGGGACGCTGGTCGGCAGGCAACACGCATCGGACGCCGATCGGACACGGAGGAAGAACTAATGACGATCGATGATCGACCTGATGAAGCGGAGCGCGAGCTCCCGCCACCGCCCGGCCCGGGGGG
>NZ_JBHWZY010001251.1:0-1466 GCF_042727815.1 Nocardia sp. NPDC060220 | reverse complement strand
CAGCGCGGGCCGATGTCGGTCTTCGCGTTCCATCCGATCCCGCCGAATATCGACTTCGCTGCCTGGTCGGCCGAGATGCGCCGGGTCGACGAGATCCTCGCGGCGACCAGCGCACCCGCGATCGTCGGCGCGGATTTCAACGCGACACACGACCACTCGGCCTATCGAGCACTGCTCGACGGCGCGTTCGCCTCGGCCGCCGACCAGACCGGCGACGGTGTGCTGCTCACCTACCCGGCGGATCGCCGGTGGGGACCGGTGATCGGGATCGATCACATCCTCGTCGCAGGTGGGGTGGCCGAACAGATCCGCACGCTCACCATCCCCGGCTCCGACCATCGCGCGGTGCTGGCCACGATCCGAATGGACCTGTGACAGTAGTCGTTTACCATGTGAGCGCTCGATCGCGGACCGCAAGGCGGCCGCGTCATTTTTGGGGAGGACAGCGCATGAGAAGACATCGGTTCGGCGCGACCATGGCAGCTTTGATGAGTATCGGCATGCTCGTATCCGGTTGCGGGGCGACAACTGTCGCGAGCGACCAGGCGCAGCCGATCATGGACAATCCATGGGAGGTGGCGGGCGCGGCGTCGTCCACCGGTCCCAGCGGGTCGCGTCCCGGTGTGCCCGACACGGACAAGAAGGCCGACAACGGCGACAACGGCAAGATCGACAAGCTCGCGCTCAACGCCATCGCCGACATCGAAGAGTACTGGCAGACCGAGTATTCCAAGACTTTCCGTGGCAATTTCAAGCCCGCCTCGAAGTACATCTCCTGGTCGGCGAAGGCGCCGGAGTCGGAGTCGGTGCAGTTCTGCAAGAGCAGCACCTACAAGCTGGTCAACGCCGCGTACTGCCCGCTCGACCACACCATCGGCTGGGACCGCACCGTCCTGCTGCCGCTGCTGGTCGACAAGTACAAGGAAATGTCGGTGGTGATGGTGCTCGCCCACGAATACGGGCACGCCATCCAGTCCCAGGCCGACCTGCTGCGCGGGTTCCTCACCGATGCGCTGGTCAAGGAGCAGCAGGCCGACTGCCTGGCCGGTGTGTTCCTTCGCCATGTGGCAGAAGGCAATTCGAAGCACTTCACGCTCAACACCACCGACGGGCTCAACGGTGTGCTCGGCGCGACCGTCGCCGTGCGCGACCGCGACCCCAACGATCCCGACGCCGTGCACGGTTCGGCGTTCGAGCGGGTGACGGCGGTGCAGATGGGCTACACCCAGGGCGCCAAGTCGTGCAAGGACATCAACGAGGACGAGATCGAGAAGCGTCGCGCCGGTCTACCGACTACGTTCATCGATGACGAGCGCGAAAAGCAGCTCGCGGTGGACCAGGAAAATCTGAGTAACCTGGCCAACCAACTGGGCAAGTCGATGCCGTTGAAGAACGTGCCGAAGTTCGACTACACCGGTGTCACCCGCAATTGCTCATCCGTGACGACCACCGAACTGGTTTCTTAC
>NZ_JBHWZY010001250.1:0-1470 GCF_042727815.1 Nocardia sp. NPDC060220 | reverse complement strand
CACATCATCTGAACTACTTGACCTGGTACATCCAGATCTGGATGTTGGCCAGCTCGCCGGTCTCGCCCCACTTGTACTGGCGGGCGACGCCGGTGCCGTTGTAGTTACGGACGTAGTCGACCAGCTCGGCGCGGGTGACCTTGCCGGCATCGATTCCCTTGAGCAGGATCGTGGTCAGGTCGTAGCCCTCGACGGAGTAGACGCCGGGCGCCTGGCCGTTGAGCGCCTTGTAATCGGCGGAGAACTTCTCCGGCGCGGGGCTGCACGGGCACGACAGCAGCGCGTCCTTGGACGAGGAACCGGCCTGCCGGACGAACTCGGGATCGTTGGTGCCGTCGGCGGAAACGAAGGCCGCGGTCACGCCACCGGAACGCAGCTGCTGCACGAACGGTGCCGCCTCGGCGTAGTAACCGGCGTAGAAGATGGCGTCGGGCTTGGCCGCGGACAGCTTCGAGACCGCTGCCGAGAAGTCCTTGTCACCTTCCTTGACGCTCGTCCCGCAGGAGGCGTCGGCCGCGGGACCCGCGGCGGTGATGAAGGCCTTCGCCAGGCCGGCACCGTAGTCGGTGTTGTCCTGCACGACACAGATCTTCTTGAAGCCCTTCTCACCGGTCAGGTAGTTGGCCACGGCCGGACCCTGCGAGTCGTCGTTGCCGAGGCCGCGGAAGAAGGTCTTCCAGCCGTTCTGGGTGAGCGTGGGGTTGGTGGCCGACGCCGTCAGCGTGGGCATGCCCGCCTCGCTGAGGATCTGGCCGGTCGCCTTGGTCTCACCCGAGAAGGTCGGGCCGACCAGGGCCACGATGTTCGGATCGGCGACGATCGTCGGAACCACCTGGCTGGCGATCTGCGGCTTGCCCTCGGTGTCGAACTGCTTCACCGAGACCTGACAGTCCGGATTGGCCTTGTTGTGCTGGTCGAGCGCCAGCTTCACGCCCATGATGATGTTGATGCCGAGGGCGGCATTGCCGCCGGTCAGCGGGCCCGCCATGCCGAGGGTCAGGGGCGCGCACTTGGCCTTGCCGTCGCCTGCGGGGTCCGCGGCCGCACCGGCGTCGGTCGTCGCGACGGCCTTACCCTGGGTATCGAGCTGAACAACCGACTGGATGGAGAGATCGGTGTTGCCGCCACCGCCGCCATCCGACGACTTGTCACTGCATCCGGACAACACCAACGACGCGGCAGCTCCGATTACCAGAACTCCCCGCGTCGACCGACTGCGCCATGTCGAACTGAGCACGTCTCACCTCTATGTCCTGTGCTCCCCGGGTTCACCGAGGGGGCCGACCACGTTCAGCCCGCAGAGAACATATCGCCGCTTTGTTAGATCCGCATCACATTCGCATCATGTCGGAGGTCGGTTGTCCAGCAATAGTTCACATTATTGTTTCGCTTACGTAAACATTTTCTGCTTTCGGCCCACGCGGCGGTAAGAGCCGAACCGCGTCACTGCGGGGTGAGGTTCTCCAGCAC
>NZ_JBHWZY010001249.1:0-1472 GCF_042727815.1 Nocardia sp. NPDC060220 | reverse complement strand
GGGCCCGCACCGCGTTCGGCCAGCAGCCGCCGCGCGATCTGCGGCGCCACCAGGGCGACAAAACTGATCGGCCCGGCCGCGGCCGTCGCCAGGGTCGCGGCGGCGGCTGCGACGACGATGAGCGTGATGCGGTGTGGGCCGCGCCGCCCGGCCAGCGAATTCGCCAGTTCGTCGCCCATTTCCAGCAGCGGCAACGAGCGAGCGAGAACGATCAGCGGCGGCACGACCACCACCAGCGCCGCCGCGGCGAACCCGACGTGGGTCCACTCGCGGTTGGCCAAGCTGCCGGTGAGCCACATGGCGGCCGTGTGCGCCTGGTAGTTGTCGGCGATGGTCAAGATGAACGCGATAGCCGAGGACAGCATCGCTGTGACGCCGATACCGACGAGCACGAGTCGATAGCCGTCGAGTCCGTCCTTGGTGGCCACGGCCACGATCAGCGCCATGGCCACCCCGGCACCGATCATCGCGCCGCCGACCAGCCCCAGCCCGGCGCCACCGAGCAACACACTCACCACCAGCGCGCCGAGCGAGGCGCCCGCGTTGATCCCGATGATCTCGGGACTCACCAGCGGGTTGGTCGCGATTCGTTGCAGGATCGCCCCCGAGATCGCGAAGGCCGCGCCGACACACAGCCCGGTGAGCACGCGCGGCAACCGATCGGCCACCACCACGTCGTACTCGATGAGCGTGCCACCGCCACCGAGGACCCGCACCACGTCAGCGACCGTGAGCGGGTAGTAGCCGATCGTGAGTGACCACGCCGCCACCGCCAGCGCGGCCACCGTCACCAGCACGGTGACGATCGTGGACCGTGTCCCGACGCGAAAGACGATGCGCCGGTCCGGTGTTCGCAGCAGCAGCGTCCCGCTGGGCAGTACGCCGCGCTCGGTGCCCGTCACAGTGTGGCCACCTTTCGATTGCGCACGAGATAGAGAAAGAACGGCGAGCCCGCGAAGGCGGTGATGATGCCGACCTGGATTTCCTGTGGCCGCGCCAGCATCCGTCCGAGGATGTCGGCCACCAACAGCAGCGTCGGGCCCAGCAGCGCGCACCACAGCAGAATCCACCGGTAGTCGTGTCCGGCGAAGAATCGGGCGATGTGCGGGATCACCAGACCGATGAAGGCGATCGGTCCGGCGATGGCCACCGCCGAGCCCGCGAGCAGCACCACGCTCAACGCGCCGGTCGCGCGCGTCGCGACCAGCCGCGTGCCGAGCGTGCGCGCCATGTCGTCACCGATGGCGACAGCGTTCAGCGGCCGGGCCACCACTACCGCCAGCAACAGCCCGACAGCGATGAACGGTGCTGTCTGCCACACGGATTCGATGTCGGCGCGAGCCAGCGAGCCGACCACCCAGAAACGGAAGTTGTCGAACAGGGTGCGGTCCAGCAGGGTGATCGCCGTGGTGATCGACCCACACAACGCGGTGCAAGCAGCGCCCGCGAGCGCCAGTTTCACCGGTGTCGCG
>NZ_JBHWZY010001248.1:0-1476 GCF_042727815.1 Nocardia sp. NPDC060220 | reverse complement strand
CGTCGTTCACCCTGGCCGACACCACTTTCCACTTCATCGATGCCGCCCCGAAGGACGCGCTCGCGCAGGCTCTGGATGCCGCCGACGGCAAGGATGTACGCATCGGCGGCGGTGTCGCCACGGTCCGCGAATTCCTCGCCGCCGACCTCATCGACGCCATGCACATCGTCGTCGCACCGGTGGAAATCGGTGCGGGCGAACGCCTGTGGGAAAGCCCCGACGAATACGACGACCGCTTCCACCACGAGCAGGTCCCCAGCCCCAGCGGAGTCGTCCACCACTTCTTCTGGCGTCGGTGAAGTATCGCGTGACCTGCGCGGCAGCGATAATTGTGTGGTGCCAACAGATCCCGTCCTGCTCGACGACCTGACGCTGGAACAGTCCTCGGTAGTCGCGAACAACGCGATGAACCGCGGCCGAGGACTGTCCGGTGTGAACAGCTACGCCCGCGAACTCGGATTCGACCCCTACGAGGTACTCGCCGAGCGCTTGCGCGCCGACCCCACCGCCCGGGTCACGTGGATCGACGTCTGCTGCGGCTCCGGTCGGGCCCTGCTCGAAGCGGAGGAACGATTCGACCGCGAATTCCCGACCGCCGACGTCACCATCATCGGCCTCGACCTCGTCGACTTCTTCCTGAACAAACCCCGCACCCCACGCCTGCGCCTGCTCACCACCTCGGCGACAACCTGGACCCCGCCTCGCGAAGCCGACCTCGTGACCTGCGTGCACGGCCTGCACTACATCGGCGACAAACTGGCTCTCATCGAGACGATGGCGAGCTGGCTCACCCCCGATGGTTTCTTCGCCGCCGACTTCGATCCAGCTGAGATCCGCCGCGCCAACGGTTCACCGATAACCGAGGCGGTCGTCGAAGCCCTCAGAGCGGCGGGCCTGACATACAACCGTCGCCAGATCAACGGCCACGGTCGGCCTCGATTCGCCGCCACCTACCTCGGCGCCGACCCGAAGGCAGGCCCCGGCTATACCGGCCAACCCTCGGTGGTCTCGTACTACGACTGGTGAATCACGGTCGAAATCCGGTGTCGCTCATCTCCAGCGCTGACAGAGACGCGGTCGAGCAGATTCAGCGAAGCGCGACCTCGCCACCCGAGAATGCGGAGTCGTGCAGTTCGAGCGTGGTCGGCACGGTTCCGGTGGGCACGTCGAAGACGACAACCACCTGTATCGAGTTTCCGGGTTGATATCCGACATCATGGCGGTGCCGTCGTTGACGTTGATTCCCTCACCATGCATCGAGATCAGTGTTCGCAGAGGGAGAATTCGCGTTCGTACAGTTCGTTGTTGTGTTCGTCGACGAAGAACTTACGCTCGCGCATCAGTTCCGTGCGGAAGGCGTCGGCCTGGGCCGCGGTCATCGTCGAGGTCGGGGACCAGGGTTGTTGGGGTGGGATGTCGGAGGTCGAGACAATGGTTATCGAAGGGTCGACCAGGAAGAAGGCCAGGATCTTGCGG
>NZ_JBHWZY010001247.1:0-1480 GCF_042727815.1 Nocardia sp. NPDC060220 | reverse complement strand
TCTCCGACTCGCCCGCGGACGTCTCGTCGGGGAAGGGCCGCCGCCCCGTGAGCAATTCCCACAGCATGACGGCCAGCGCGAAGATGTCGCTGCGAGTATCGAGATCGAAAGCGGTCGCGGGCAGGTCGGGATGGCAGGCTTCGAGCTGTTCGGGCGACATGTACGCCAGGGATCCGCCGAAGTAGGCCAGGGGGCTGGTGCCCTTGACGCGTTGGCTGAAGCTGACGTTGAAGTCGGCCAACTTCGGCACTCCCTCGGCGCTCAGCAGCACATTCGCGGGTTTGATATCTCGATGCAACACTCCTCGCTCGGACGCGTGCTGCAGCGCGTCCGAGAGTCGGCGACCCAGCCAGGCGACGGTTTCCGGCCAGGTCAGTGCCGCGGTCCTGGTCCGGATCGCTGATTCGGTAGGTCGGACCTCACCCTTCGCGGCGAGTACCTCGTCGACGGCGTCGAGCAGCAGTTGCCCACCGTGGCGTTGCGACGGCGTCGAGCGCCGCAACCGCAGCACGTCGAGCAGCGTCCCGCCCGGTAGGTACTGCATGTAGAGCAGCTTCAGCTGGCCATCGGCGATGAGCCGCTGGTCGAAGATGCGCACGATGTATTCGTGGTCGAGCTGGGCGAGAGTCTGCGGTTCGATGCCGTGGTTGTGGGAGATCTTGACCGCGACGAGTCGCTGCATCGATTGTTGCCGAGCGAGATAGACCTGGGCGAAGGCGCCGGCGCCGATCCTCATCAGCAGGTCGAAGTCGTCGACGTGGTCGCCGACATCGACGGCGTCGAGCAGAACCTGCGCGCCGGGACGCGCGATGATCGTGCTGTGGTAGTCGCTCACGAGGTCGGGGCTGGTTGCCCCCGCGGTCACCGCATCCGCGGTGGGAGCCGCATCGGTTGCCTCCGATCCGCGGCGCACGGCGTGGAATTCCTCGTAGACGAGCTCGGCGGGCAGCGGACCATCCCGCAGCTCGGCGAATTCCGCACGGTATTCGATCAGTCGTTTGGGAAAGTGATACCGAAGCCAGCGGTATTCGAGGTCGATCTTGATCAGTTCGACCAGGACGGTGTGCCGCGCCGCGGGTTCCCTGGGGAGGAACGCCGAGAGGTCGGGTGGAGAACCGGCCGCCCAAGCCTGCGAGAGTTCCGCCACGGCACTGGCGAGCGCGGTGCGGGTTCGTTCGGCTGCATCGACCAGGTCGATCGGCTCGGACATCGGCAGCTCGAGATCAGCCTCGGGCGATCACAGAGCGGCTATACGCGATGCGGCCCAGTTGCCCCACGTCAGCTCCTTCCATCAAGACTCCCTTGCTCAAGGGTATCGCTCCGATTCGAGCAAATGGTGCGCCTCGGGTCCACTGCGCCGCCGGTGTAGCCGGACTGTTCTGTGCCACGCCGGTGGGAGTCCGTCCCCGGGGTGGCCGGCCGGTGCGTTCGGTAATCGAACTGTGTCCGCTCTGGTGAACCGGGCGCCAGTGTGCGGTTG
>NZ_JBHWZY010001246.1:0-1481 GCF_042727815.1 Nocardia sp. NPDC060220 | reverse complement strand
GATGAGGTCCTTGCCCGCCGGCTTGCCGGTTTTCGGGTCCCAGCGCCGCACGGTCCCGTCCAGCCCGGCGGTCACCACCTCGTCACCATTGAACTCGACACCGGTGACGCTGTCACGGTGACCACGGAGTACCCCGCCGGTCTCCTTCACATTGTCCGGATCCAGCAGCCGCACGGACCCATCGCCGGTACCGACCGCCAGTTGCCTGCCGACTGCGCTGAACGTCACGGCGAACAGCGGATTGTCGTGGCCGGTCAGCGGTTCGCCGATCTGCTGTCTGGTATTCGGATCCCACAGGCGCACGTCACCGTCCCAGCTCGCCGTCGCCAACCACCGACCGTCAGCGCTGAACGCCACCCGTGGCACAACACTAGAATGCCCCTGCAACGGGTCACCGATCGCGGTTCGGGTAGCGAGATCCAGCAAGGTGACGGTGCCTCGCAGATTGGCATCGGCGATGGCGAGCAGCCGCATATCCGGGCTGAACGACATCGAGGTCACCCCGGTCGCACCCTGGTCGGCGCCCGGCAGCGGAGCACCCAGCAGCTGGCGAGTACTCGGGTTCCACAACCGCACGGTCCTGTCCGCCCCGCCCGTGGCCAGGGTGCCGTCCGCGCCGAAAGCCAATGCGGTGACCCCTCCGGGGTGGATCATCGGATCGCTGAGCTCGGTCCAGGTCCGCGTATCCCACAACCGCACCGAGTCGCCACTGCCCGCGCTCGCCAGCAGCGACGCATCCGGACTGAAAGCGAGCAGACCCGCGCCGCCCGCCTGTGGCAACGGCGGAACTACCTGCTCCCAGGTTTCGGTGCTCCACACCCGAACAGTCGCGTCCGACGTGTTGCCCGCGGTGACCAGCACCGCGTCCTTCGGACTGAAGGCGACGGCCGACACCCCTCCGGTGTGGCCTTCCAATTGCCGCAGCTGTCGACTGGACCGCGCGTCCCACACCCTCGCCGTCGAATCCCAACCGCCACTGGCCACCAGCGTGGCGTTCGCGTTGAACGCGACCGACGGCACCGGGCCGCGGTGGCCACGTAGCGTCCGCGCCAGTCGGTCGTTGGCGAGTGCCCGATTCAAGACGTCGACCGATTCCCTGGTCGCGCCGAGCCGGAGCCCTTCCAACGCCAGGAGATACGCCAGATCGTCTTCGTCGCCGATCAGGTTCGCGGCCTGGGCCGCGAGCGCCCGGGAGGTCGCGATCCGTGCCTGCAGTTCGGCGGCGTCTCGCTGTTCCCGTGTTTCGCGCACCTGGAAGAACAGCCCTATGCCGGTCAGGATCGCCACGACGAGCAACCCCACCAACCCGGCGACAGCGGCGTTGCGGCGCCGCTCGAAGGTTCGCTGCTGCTGGATATCTTCGCCGACCAGGTCGGACTTGCTGCGCCCGTGCACTCGCGCGGCGAGGGTCGCTATCGCATCCTGAAACCGCAGATCACGCAGATCTGGCCGATCGAATCGCCCGTCGCGCAGGTCGACCC
>NZ_JBHWZY010001245.1:0-1482 GCF_042727815.1 Nocardia sp. NPDC060220 | reverse complement strand
CCTGGTGTACTCAGTGGAATGATCCAAGTTTCATCCGACATTAACCGGACCCCGGTCCGATTACTTCCCGCGGAGGACGTGTGAGCGGCGTGAGCTATGGCACACCCCAGTCCGACGAGCCGCCCCTGCTGGGGATCGGGCGGCCGCTGCCCGGCAGCGCGGAACCCGTGGAACGTGCCGACGCCGCGCGCAATCGCGCGCTGCTGCTCGACGCGGCCCAGCAGCTGGTGCGCGAGCACGGCGTCGACGACCTCACGATGGACGCGCTCGCCAAACGCGCGGGGGTCGGCAAGGGCACGGTCTTTCGCCGGTTCGGCAACCGGACCGGGCTCATGCTGGCCCTGCTGGATCACTCCGAGCAGAAATTCCAGGCCGCGTTCATGTTCGGGCCCGCGCCGCTCGGTCCCGAGGCAGGCCCGGTCGAGCGGCTGGTCGCCTTCGGGCGCACCCGGCTGCTCGATATCGAGGTCGAGGGCGATCTGCACCAGGCCGCGGAGAAGGACGGGCGTTTCGGTGGCGGACCCTACGCCCTGCACAAGGCGCACGTCATGCTGCTGCTTCGCGCGATCGGCGTCGACGGTGAGGTTCCGCTGATCGCCGACACCCTGCTGTCCACACTGACGGCGGCGCTGGTCATCCACCAGGTCGAAGTGCTCGGCTACACGCGCGATCAGATCGGCGACAACTGGGAATGGCTCGTTCGCCGGGTCGTTTCGCCTGTCCCCCAAGTAGAGTGAGACCGCATGGGGACACTGCGTGAACAGATCATTGCCGAATTGGGTGTGCTGCCCGAGATCGAGGCGAAGCGGGAGGTCCGGCGGCGCGTCGACTTCCTGAAGGACTACCTGGCCACCACCCCGGCCAAGGGATTCGCCCTCGGGATCAGTGGCGGCCAGGACAGTGCGCTGGCCGGTCGGCTGTGCCAGCTGGCCGTCGAGGAGCTGCGCGCCGACGGTGTCGAGGCGAAGTTCCTCGCGGTGCGGCTGCCCTACGGCGTGCAGGCCGACGAACACGACGCGCAGACCGCCTTGAATTTCATCGACCCCGATCGCACGGTCGTGGTGAACATCCGGCCCAGCGCCGATGCGGTAGGCATCGAGGTGGCGGGCGCGCTCGATCACGAGCGCCTGCGCGACTTCGTGCGCGGCAACATCAAGGCGCGTGAGCGGATGGTCGCCCAATACGCCCTCGCGGGCCAGGAAAGCCTGCTGGTGGTCGGCACCGATCACGCGGCCGAAGCGGTCACCGGGTTCTTCACCAAGTTCGGCGACGGCGGTGTCGACCTGACTCCCCTCACCGGTCTCACCAAGCGCCAGGGCGCGGCCCTCCTGCAAGAACTCGGCGCCCCCTCGAGCATCTGGTCCAAGGTCCCCACCGCCGACCTCGAGGACGACCGCCCCGCCCTCGCCGACGAGGACGCACTCGGCCTGCGCTACGCCGAGATCGACGACTACCTCGAAGGCAAGGACGTCACCCCCGAGG
>NZ_JBHWZY010001244.1:0-1485 GCF_042727815.1 Nocardia sp. NPDC060220 | reverse complement strand
CCCTCGCCGATTCCACGACCGCGCTGGTCGGGATGATGACCAAGATCCAGCCGAAGCTGGCCGCGACCCAGAACTCGACCACCGCGGCGCTGAATCTGCTGCTGGCCAACGGTGCCAAGCTCGACCAGGTCGCGATCGACATGCCTTCGATGCTCGCCGACCTCGGCCGGATGACATCGGAAGGCACCCACGCCAACGCCTACCTGTGTGGTCTGGACATCTCGCTGTACGGGGTTCTGTTCCCGCGCGGCCTGGTCAGCCAGATCGGTGGCACCGGCCATTCCGAGGTGTGCAGATGAGCAAGATCAAGTCAGCCTTCGTCGGCAACCGCAACTTCTGGCTGGGGGTGGTCGGTGCGCTGTGCATCGTGCTGCTGCTGGTCGGTTCGAGCATCTTCCAGTTCATCGGGCTCGGAAAACAGTCCATCGACGCCGAATTCGTGCAGGCCGCGGGCATCAAGACCGGTGACAAGGTCGCTGTCTCGGGTGTGCAGGTCGGCACGGTCTCCGGCGCCAAGATCGAGGGCGATCACGTGGTGATCACCCTCGACGTGGACAGCTCGCTGAAGCTCGGTCCCGACGCGCACGCCGCGATCAAGATGGCGACCCTGCTCGGCGCGCGCTACGTCGACCTGCAGCCCGGCGACGGCACAGGCCTGAAGAACAAGACGATCCCGCGCAGCAACACCGACGTGCCGTACAACATCGCCGATGTGGTGCAGGTCGGTACGCCGAAGTTCGAGGCGCTCGACACCAAGAAGCTCGCCGCCTCGCTCAACACCATCAACTCCCAGCTCGGCGATTCGCCGGAGCTGGTCGCCCAGGCGCTCGACAGTGTCGGTGCGGTCGCGAAGGTCGTCGACCAGCGCAAGGGTGAGGTCGACAGTCTGATCAAGGACCTCAACCGGGTCACCCAGCTGCTCGCCGACAACCGCAACTCGATCCTGCTCGTGATCACCCAGGGCGAGGCCATCGCCAACCGGGTGATGGAACGGCAGAGCCTGCTGCGCCAGCTGCTGGACAACGTCGCCACGCTGACCCGTCAGCTGGAGGAGATCGGCGCCCAGAACGGCGACCAGTTCGGCGGCACCATCAGCCAGCTCAACACCATGGCCGAGGGTCTGCAGAAGAACAAGGACAATCTCGACAAGCTGCTGCAGATCGGTCAGCCCACGGCGCGCTACTTCAACAACGCGCTCGGCAACGGTAACTACGGCTCGGTCGCACTGCCGTGGTTGTTCCCGGACAACTGGCTGTGCTTCGTTCAGGTGATCCAGGGGTGCCAAGGATGAAACTGACCAACAGGCTCCGCATCGCGCGGACCATGATGATCGCCACCACCGCGCTGGCCCTCGGCAGCTGCTCGCTGATGCCGAGCCAGTTCGACGACGCGCTCGGCCGCTCGACCAAGATCACCGCCGACTTCGAGAACATCGCCGGCATGTACGAGGGCAACGAGATCATGGTCCTCGGTCTCGCGGTGGGC
>NZ_JBHWZY010001243.1:0-1488 GCF_042727815.1 Nocardia sp. NPDC060220 | reverse complement strand
GGTCGGCGCCCGCGAGCGGGGCGATGATCGCCGCCGACAGTGCCGCGGTCGCCGACATCGGCCCGACCACCAGGTGCCGCGAACTGCCTGCCAGCGCGTAGAGCACCAGCGACGGCACCGCCGCGTACAGGCCGACCACCGGCGGCACCCCGGCGATCGACGCGTAGGCCAGCGCTTCGGGCACGAGCACCGCCCACACCGTGAGACCGGCGATCACATCCGGCCGCAGCCACGCCCGCCGATAGCCGTGCAGTGACTCGAACACCGGTATCGACACCGCTACAGCCCGCCGATGCCCTTGCCGACGACCACAGCGCCCATGATCAACAGCACGATCGCCATCACCGCATGGTTGTTGAGCTGCAACCACTCCCGCAGGCTGTCGAGCATCGGACCGAGCTTGTCGGCCGCGAGCATGTATCCCACGACCACGGCCAGCACGGTGACCGAGGCGAGCAAGGTGAACACCACGATCGCGACCAGGTCGCCCCCCGCGCTCAGACCGCCTGCCCCGATCGCGACACCCGCCGACACACACAGCAGCAGATTCTTCGGATTGACGCCCGACAGCAGCGCTCCCAGCCCCAGCGCCTTCACCGGCGTGAGCGTGTCGATCGCCTTCATCCAGCCGGGCACCTCGGTCTGCGACCGTTCCTGCCACTGGATCACCGCCAGGACCACCAGCGCGACGCCGAGAATGATCTTCACGATCGAGGCGCCGGTCGACGGTTCGCTGTCCGTGCCGCCCAGTGTCCCGGCGAGCATGGTCATCACGCCGGTCACGACGAGGATGCCGGCCACCCACCCCACCGCGAAGCCCTTCGCGGCACCGCCCGCGTTCTTCGACAGGATCATCAGAATGGCGGCGATGATCGGGATCGGCGAGACCGCCACACCCACCGCCAGTGGCAGGAGACCGCCGATTACTGAGCCCATGCCACGACGCTAAGCGGGCCGATCCCGGCACGCCTCACACTTTCCGGGTGAACTGCGCGCTCGCTGTTTCATCCGAATCGGGTGAAGCGGCCCAGCACTCGCCGGGGGCACGATCTGCCCATGGGATCACCAGCAACACTCGGACCGGTCGAATTCCTTGTGCTCACCTTTCCCGGCACCGAGATCGACGAATCCGTGTCCGCGGCACTGGCCGAGATCGTCGCGAAAGGCACGGTCACGCTGCTCGATCTGATCGTGCTGTCCATGGACGACGCCGGCGCCATCACCGAACGCGAGATCGACGACGACATCTCCGCGGTGGGTCTGACGGGTCTGACGGCGGCCGACATCGACCTCGTCAGCGACGACGACCTCGACGTAGTCCGGGCGTCGATGGAACCGGGAACGACCGCCGTCGTCATCGTTTTCGAGGAAACGTGGGCGCTGCGCCTGGCAGGCGCGGTGCGCGCGGCCGACGGTGAGGTCGCGCTGCACGTGCAAGTACCGCGCGATGCCGTCGACGCCGCGCTCGCCCTCGCCTAGGAAGGAATC
>NZ_JBHWZY010001242.1:0-1496 GCF_042727815.1 Nocardia sp. NPDC060220 | reverse complement strand
GCTGCGGGGCAACGTCAACGCGATCTTCACCAACCTCTCGCGCCGCAACCAGTCCCTCATCGAGGGCCAGCTGACGCTGATCACCGGCCTGGAGAACAACGAGGCCGACCCGGACCAGCTGGAGAACCTCTTCAAGCTGGACCACCTCGCGACCTGGATGATCACCGCCCTGGACATCGGATTCACGGTCACCGACCCGCCTGAGCTCGTCGCGGCGCTGCGGACGGTGAGCGAACGATGCCGTGACGCGATCGTTGATGCACCCGGTGCCGACTTGCAGCGTGTGCCATTTCCGCGTTGACGGCGTCGCGGCGTCACCTCGACCTTGCTGCGCGGCGGTCGGCGCCCCGACCAGGCGAAGGATTCAGTCGCACAGCGCGTGGGTGAGCATCCCGCCGAGATCGACAGACGACGATGTGCCGGTATAGGCGATGGTGACCGCGAGGCCGGACCCCGTGGCACCGGCGACAGTGGAGAAGCCGGGGATGCCGCCGATGTGGCCGACATACTGCGCACCGCACGGCAGCTGGGTGTACCCGAGGCCGAGACCGTAGGACCTGCCGTCACCGTTGCCCATGTCGATGCCGTCGAGCATCTGCGCGAGTTGGGGTTGGGGCACGACCCGACCGGCCAGCAGCGCGAGGAAGAACCGATTCACATCGGCGCCGGTGCTCACCAGCGCGCCCGATGCCCACGGCACCGACGGCTCCATCAGGGTCGTGTCGGTGAGTGTCCCGTCGACGGTGGTGTAGCCGGTCGGATGCGGTTGACGGAGACCGGTTTCGCCGGTGGCGGGCAGGTAGGTATTCGACAGGCCGAGCGGTGTCAGGATGCGGTCGCGCAGTTCGTCGGTGTAGCGATGCCCGGTCACGGCTTCGATCAGCATGCCCGCGACGATGTAGTTGATGTTGGCGTACTCGAACCGGCCGCCGGGCGCGAACTTCGCCGGATGTTCCAGGGCCAGGGCGACCTCCTGAGCCGGGGTGAAGGTGCGGCCGTTCTTCGCCGCTTCGTGTTCGTCGAGCTCCGGGGAGCGGGCCGGCTCGGGCAGGCCGCTTCGGTGGCCCAGGATCTGGCGGACGGTGATCGCGCGCCCGTCCACGCCCGCACCGGTGAGCAATCCGGGCAGATACGTGTCGACGGGCCTGTCGAGGTCGACGCGGTGTTCGGCCACCAGCTGCAACACGAT
This sequence comes from Nocardia sp. NPDC060220, assembly GCF_042727815.1. Classification (NCBI taxonomy): domain Bacteria; kingdom Bacillati; phylum Actinomycetota; class Actinomycetes; order Mycobacteriales; family Nocardiaceae; genus Nocardia; species Nocardia sp. NPDC060220. Next base: position 307 of record NZ_JBHWZY010001242.1, on the reverse strand, counting down.
CGCGGCGGTGAACGACTTGGTGACACTGCCGACCCGGACATGTTGGGGAACATCGGTTCCGATCGGGGTCGCCGCGCCCGCGTCGGCCAGTCCGGAACCGATAACGGTGTCGGCTTCGTGCGCGGTCAGCGTGGCGATGGCTCCGACGGCACCGGAGCCGACTATCGCATGGAGGTCGCCGCGCACGCTGTCCACACGAGCCGAGGCGAGGGGATCAGCAGTGCTGGTCGTGCAGGCGGACAAGCCCAGCGCGACGGCGAATATCGGCACAGTGAGGGTTCGAAAACGCATGATCGAACGGTAGGAA
>NZ_JBHWZY010001241.1:0-1509 GCF_042727815.1 Nocardia sp. NPDC060220 | reverse complement strand
GATTCGCGCAGGGCCGCGACGGCGTCGACGATCACCGTGACCAGGTGATTGCTGCCGTGGGCGAGGGCCGCGTGATAGAGCGAACGCTGGTCTTCCTCGACGCGAACCGGTTCGCCACCCATCTCGATCACCAGCGCCTGCGCGATGGCGTACCCGACCTCGTCGGCGGCGGTGACGCCGAAACAGGCATTGGCGAGCCGGGCGATGTCCTCGTCGTGGCCGGTGAAGGTCATGGCGGGGTGGATCGCGAGGCCGAGCGCACCCTGCTTCGTCAGCGGTTCGAGAATCCCGACGCCGTTCGCGCCGGAGGTGTGCACGACGATGGTGCCGGGGCGGACCACGTTCGCACCGGCGAGGCCGCGGACCAGCCCGGCCAGTTCGGCGTCGGGCACGGCGAGCAGGAGCAGTTCACTGCGCTGGGCGATCTGTTCGATCGGCAGCACCTGGGCTTCGGGCAGCCGAGTACGGGCGCGGTGCACCGAGGCGTCGGAGATCGCGGCGACACCGAAGACCACGTGGCCGGCTCGCTCGAGCGCTACGCCGAGTGCGGAACCCACTCGTCCCGCCGAGACGATTCCTACCGTCAGTCGTGCGGGCGCTGGATCCATTCGTGCGGGCACGGAGTCGCCACTCGTGTTTGCGCCATCAGGGTTGACACTTCTCGAGGTCAACGTTGTCCTCTCGATTTGCGTTCCAGTCCCGCGGTGCGGGTACCAGACGTTCGCTTCGAGAATAGAGGGAGTTACTCGAGGACCGCCACACGCCCCACCGTGATCTAGCGCTCACCTGGTCCGCCACTCCGTGTATTCAGGCCAGACCCAGGTGCGTGGTGACAGGGGGACGCGGCCGAGGGTTTGCCGGTGGGCGAGCCGGCTGTTGTCGGTGTTGCGACCAGCTAGGTACGCGGAGAGGCGGAGCCGGTGGACTCCGATTCGAGGTTGGCCATGATATCTGCCACCGACAGCCGGGCGGTGCCCTCGGTTTCGGCGCGGCGGCGCCGACGAGAGCTGGTGCCCACCGAGGGAGCCTTCTCGGGGCGGGTGGCCGGGGGCTGGGCGGGCTCCGGGGTGGGCTCGGCCGTCGCTACGGGTGCCGCGACAGGTTCGGCCGCGGCGACCGGTGCCGGAGTCGGTTCGGCCGTCGCCGGGGTGGGCTCGGGGGCAGCGGCCGAGTTGCCGTTGGTGGTGGGCTCGGCCGGCAGGACCGTCTCCGTCACCTGGCGGGTGTTCGGCGAGGACAGGCGCGGCGGCGGCGTCTTTCCCGATGACGTGGTCGGTGCGGCGGGCTGCGCGGGGGCGGTCGACTGCTGGGTTTCGGCGTACTCGTCGAGCTGCACCGCCGAGGTCTCGGCGGTCACCGGGTCGTCGTACGGGTCGGCGAAATTGGCCGAAACCGGTTGCATGAAGACAGGTTTCAGTGCGCTGGGCGGTTGCTGCCACGGGCCGAACCAGGCGGCGGTGGCATCCTCGGGGCTAACGTCGAAATCGTGGTCGGGCTCGTCGAAGGCAT
>NZ_JBHWZY010001240.1:0-1511 GCF_042727815.1 Nocardia sp. NPDC060220 | reverse complement strand
GCTTCGGGGAGAACCCTTCCGAGACCTTGCGGCACGCACGGCGCTGACGCCGATCGTCTTTGTGCTCGATCGAGACAGACGATGCCGATATCAGACAGGCTTGCCGTCGATGTCGTCTTAACGTCACCTCCCACAACGACCTCAGAAAGCAGGAGAGTGGGATGTCTGACCTCAACGATGTGCTCTTTCAGACGCTCGAAGCTGTCACCGCCGGTGCAGACGCGGCACGCGTGCCCGGCGTCGTAGCGATGGTGACCGACCACGAAAAGGTTTTGTTCGAAGGCGCCGCGGGTGTGCGTTCAACAGCCGACAACCAGCCGATGACGACCGACTCGGTGTTCGCGATCTTCTCCACGACCAAGGCGATCACCGGCACAACCGTGCTGCAATGTGTCGAAGAAGGCCTTCTCGACCTCGACCTACCCGCCCGCGAATATGTTCCCGAACTCGGTGAGATGCAGGTGATTACCGGCTTCGGTACCGACGGCGAGCCGTTGCTGCGGGCGCCGAAACGCGAGATCACCACACGAATGCTGCTGCTGCACACCGCGGGATTCGGCTACGACTTCTTCGATGAGACCTATCACCGGCTCTCTCTCGAACATGGCCAGCCGGCCATTATCACCGGATCCCGCGCGGCATTGACCACGCCTCTTCTTTTCGATCCCGGCGAGAAGTGGCAGTACGGATCGAGCATCGACTGGGCCGGTCAGGTGGTCGAGGCGATCCGCGGCAAATGTCTGGGCGAGGTGATGACCGAGCGGGTGTTCGAACCTCTCGGAATGCACGAAACGTCCTTCAAGCTGAACGCGTCCATGGCCAACCGGTTGGCGACTATCCATCAGCGCAAGCCCGATGGTTCCCTGCTGCCCTTGGACCTGGTGCTTCCGCAGGAGCCGGAGGTCCAGATGGGCGGGCACGGGCTCTACTCCACGGTTGGTGACTACCTTCAGTTCCTGCGGATGTGGCTGAATGACGGAGCCGCCCCGGGTGGACGGGTATTGCGGGCCGACACTGTCCGCGCGGCGGTCTGCAACGGCTTGGACGGGCAGCAGGTCACGAAGCTCCCCGGGGTGATCCCTACGCTTTCCAATGACGCCGAATTCTTTCCGGGACAGCGGAAATCGTGGGCATATACCTTCATGGTGAACGACGAAGAGGCGCCCACCGGCCGACCGGCCGGGGCGCTCGGCTGGGCTGGATTGGCCAACTCCTTCTACTGGATCGATCGCCGTAGCGGAATTGCCGGCTACTGGGCCACCCAGATTCTGCCGTTCGCCGACCCTGTCTCCTTCGAGGGCCATCTAGCATTCGAAACGGCGACGTACCGCCACGCTCTGCAGGGCACGCACACCCGCTGAGATCGGACCCCTGTCCAGTCGGTTGATAGCGAGGTCCACACCTCGCTATCAACCGAGGGGTCCGGTGACCCCACAGTGGTCAGACGGTGTCGATCGCTGGACCGAGGATGTGGCAGAGAGTCTCACAGAACAGCGCTAGAGGGTCCTTTG
>NZ_JBHWZY010001239.1:0-1511 GCF_042727815.1 Nocardia sp. NPDC060220 | reverse complement strand
GCCCCGATTGCTGTGCTTCAGCCTTCGAACGGGTAGCGGGCGTCGAGATCGAGGTTGAGTTCGACGACGTTCACCCGTGGCTCCCCGAGGAATCCGAGCGTGCGCCCGTCGGTGTGCGCGGCGAGTAGTTCGCGCACCTGGGTGGCGGTGATGCCGCGTGCTTTGGCCACCCGATCGACCTGGATGGTCGCGTATTCGGGGGAGATGTGGGGGTCGAGACCGCTGCCGCTCGCGGTGACCGCGTCGGCGGGGACCGTGGCCTCGGCCGGCGCGCCACCGAGGATCGGGATGATCCGGCCGACGGCGTAGTCCTCGCCCTCCTGCGCACACTCCACGGCGACGCCGCGGAACGTGGTCAAAAACGGTCGCGCGGGGCAGAGTTCGTTGACGCTGACCACCTGTACCGGCCGCGACACGTCGCCGTCGGCATCACGCGGCCCGATCACCGAGAGCGCCGCGCCCACACCGTCTTTCGTGCAGAACTGCCGGGCGCCGTCGACCCCCTCACGGTCGCCGACCTCCTTCGAACGGGCGCACACGGTGGTGAGCAGGCTGGTGCGGTCGGCGGTGTCGACGATGTCCTCCGGGCCGAGATTGCTCGCGGCGGTGGACAGCGGGTCGTAGCCGTCGCCCGCGGCCGACGGGCGGCTCTGGAAGTACTGCGCCATGGCCTTGCCGTCGGCGCCGGCGAACGACTGCCCGATCAGGCTGGAGCCCACCAGTTTTCCGTCCCGCTCGATGAGCGAGCCGTCGGCCTTGTCGTCGAGTCCGGGCAGCTGAGCGACCGCGAAAACCGCCACGGGATAGATGATTCCGGTGATCGCGGTCAGCACCAGCAGGGCGCGGAGGGCGGCCAGGTGCTGGCGGATCCAGGTTGACATACGCATTTCAGGACATCCCGGGGAGGAGTTGGACGAACAGATCGATGACCTTGATGCCGAGGAACGGCGCGATGATGCCGCCGAGGCCGTAGATCGTCAGGTTGCGGCTCAACAGCTTCGAGGCGTTGCTCGGCCGATAGTTGACACCGCGCAGCGCGAGCGGGATGAGCGCCACGATGATGATTGCGTTGAAGATGACCGCGGACAGGATCGCCGACTGTGGGCTGGCCAGGCGCATGATGTTGAGGGCGTCCAGACCGGGGAACAGTGCCACGAACAGCGCGGGAATGATCGCGAAGTACTTGGCGATGTCGTTGGCGATCGAGAACGTCGTGAGTGCGCCACGGGTGATCAGCAACTGCTTGCCGATCTCCACGATCTCGATCAGCTTGGTCGGATCCGAGTCGAGATCGACCATATTGCCTGCTTCTTTGGCGGCCGAGGTGCCGGTGTTCATCGCCACGCCCACGTCGGCCTGAGCCAGGGCGGGAGCGTCGTTGGTGCCGTCACCGGTCATCGCGACCAGCCGGCCCCCGTCCTGTTCGGACTTGATCAGCGCGAGCTTGTCCTCCGGCGTCGCCTCGGCGAGGAAGTCGTCCACGCCCGCTTCGTCGGCGATCGCCTTGGCCG
>NZ_JBHWZY010001238.1:0-1512 GCF_042727815.1 Nocardia sp. NPDC060220 | reverse complement strand
CCCCGAAGCGTCTGCGATATGCGGCGGCGAAGATGCCCATGTTGACGTATCCCCAGGCACCGGCCGTATCGACGACCGTCGTCGATCTGCCGGCCTGCAGGTCGCGACGCGCTCCTTGCAGTCGCTGTTCACGCAGATAGTCGCGCGGCGTGGTGTCGAGGTATCGCCGAAAGGCGCCAGCGAGAGCGCGCACGCTGACGCCGGCGGCGACCGCGACTTCGGACACGGTGGGTAACTCGTGGGCGTTCTCGTCGATGTAGCGCACCGCCCGGCGTACATACCCGGGCGCGTCGAGGTTGGGCCGCGGTGTCAGCTCGACCCCGGCGCGAGCAGCCCAATCTGTCAGGAGCTGGGCGGCGACCAGCTCCTGCAGATTGGCCCCGACACGCCCGTCGGCGACCTGAGCGCTTCCCGACGCGACTGTACGGACGACATATTCCATCAATGCGAGCCAACTACTTCCGGGTCCGCCCACGACGCACTTGTGTCGCCACAAACGATCATCGGGAAGGAGGCCCCACCATCGCACGGCGAGATCTGCCATCAGCTGATGCGGGATGGTCAGGTTGAGCTGCAAGTGGGTCCGGTCGGCTTCGAACCGGTAGTCGACACGACTGCAATCGGCCACGAACGTCCCACCGGCTAGCAGGCTGGTCGACGTTGAACCGCTCACCGAGTGGCGTGTGGCGCCGCGAATTGTCGTAAGCACCAGGATGTTTCCGGCCTCAGCGGCGAACTCATCGATCGATACCGGCAGGCCATAGCAGAATCGAGTGAGGGTTATGTCCCTGATCCTCGCCGAATACATACTGGCGGCAGGCGTCAGTCCTCGACCGACCGGTCGGACTGTGTACGGCATGTACACCGAGTCCGACCAGTCCTGGATCTCATCCCAGTCATTCGACAGCGACGAGCCGCGCGTCGCCGGGGCGCCGCTCAGTGGGTCTAGAGTGATCGCATCGGCCGCCGGGTCCACAGGTGTTCTCTCTCCTCAGTAGTCCCAGCGTAGCGCCGAAGCGGTGCAAGGTGTGGTGTTTGTGAACCTGCGCTTACATCTACGATTCTCCCAGCTTTGCGTACTGCTCGCGCAGGATTCGCTTCAAGATTTTTCCGCTGGGATTCTTCGGGAGTTCGTCGACAATCGCCACATACTTCGGTGCTTTGAAGTGCGCGAGCACGGTTCTTGCGTGCGCGACGACAGATTCGGGGGTGAGGTCGACTCCTTCTTTGGGTACGACGACCGCGGTGACCGCTTCGATCCAACGCTGATCGGCGACGCCGAATACCGCGACTTCTGCTACCGCGTCAAGTTGGTAGATCGCTTCTTCTACCTCGCGGCTAGCGACATTCTCGCCGCCGGACTTGATCATGTCTTTTATCCTGTCGACTACAGTCAGATATCCTTCGTCATCGAAAACACCGAGGTCGCCCGAGTGAAACCAGCCTGAGGCGAATGCATCGTCGGTCTTTTCGGGCTTCACGAAATATCCCAAGGTCGCTTGGGGGCTGCGG
>NZ_JBHWZY010001237.1:0-1512 GCF_042727815.1 Nocardia sp. NPDC060220 | reverse complement strand
TGTACGAGGTGTAGTACTTGAACGCGCCGAGGAAGGTCGGGAACCGGAACTTCTTGGCGTAGGCCTGCTGGAACAGCTGCTTGACGAAGGGGCGACCGTACTGGTCGAGCACCTCGGTCTCGTAGTAGTTCTCCTTGACCAGGTAGTCCAGCTTCTCGTCCAGATTGTGGAAGAAGACGGTGTTCTGGTTCACGTGCTGCAGGAAGTACTGGTGCGCGGCCTCGCGATCCTTGTCGAACTGGATCTCGCCGTTGGGGCCGTACAGGTTCAGCATCGCGTTGAGGGCGTGGTAGTCGAGCACCTCGCCCGCCTCGCCGCGCACCGCCGACTGCTCTAGGCGTGCTGACTTGCCTGCCGGTGCTGTGGTTGCTGTTGCCAAAACAATCCCAATCCCTCTCGGACGCGCGCGACGTCCTCAGCGGTTCCCATGAGTTCGAAGCGATACAGATACGGCACCCCGCATTTTTGCGAGATGATGTCTCCTGCAACGCAATAGGTATCGCCGAAGTTCGTGTTGCCGGCCGCGATCACCCCGCGCAGCAGCGCGCGGTTGTGCGGGTCGTTGAGGAACTTGGCGACTTGCCGCGGAACGAGGTCCTTGTCGGGACGTTGTCCGCCCATGACGTGCCGACCACCACCATAGGTGGGGGTGATCAGCACGTAGGGTTCGTCGATCCGCGGCGATTCAGCGGTGGTGTGTAGCGGAAGTCGAGTTGCCGGGAGACCGAGCTTCTCGACGAAACGATGAGTGTTCTCCGAAGCGCTGGAGAAGTAGACCAGCCCGCCCGGAGTCCTCTGCTCGGGCATGGCGCCTCCTTACCGGCGAACCGGTGCGAACTAGGCAGCCGCGACGGCGAGCGCCTTGATGCGATCGGGACGGAAGCCCGACCAGTGATCGTCACCCGCGACGACGATCGGCGCCTGCAGGTAGCCCAGCGCCATGACGAAGTCACGCGCCTCGTCGTTCTCCGAGATGTCGATGACGTCGTAGTCCACGCCGACCTTGTCGAGAGCCTTGTAGGTGGCGTTGCACTGCACGCAAGCGGGCTTGGTGTACACGGTGATGGTCATGATGGAAGTCCCTCTCTCCTATGCCTGATCCACAGCCTGTGATCCGTATGCAATGCACGAACGGGTGATGCTGCGCAAACTCCTGGATCTAGCGAAGAAAGCCCTGCTCGCAACCCCTTCCCTTGGGCCCGATCAGTGGTGGCTCCACACCGTCTTCCAGTACGACAGACACTACACCTAGTGTCCGACAGATGGGAACAACACAAGGTGTTGCGAGTCGCACGGATGTAATTCCCACGCGGTAAGTCCCAGGACGGGCCACCGGCCAGCAGGGAAAACAGTGGTTCAGATCACGATTTCATCTACCGGCGAGTCTTCAGCAAACTCGGTGGACAGCGAAAGGGCGTGGCCACCCGGTGGGGTTGGGACCCCCGCCCCAAGCAAACCGTAAACCCGGGCCCACCTGGCGGTTACCCCGGCGCCCCACACCTGCACACTCGC
>NZ_JBHWZY010001236.1:0-1531 GCF_042727815.1 Nocardia sp. NPDC060220 | reverse complement strand
GGCGTTCTTCAGTACTCCGGGGATGCCGCCGTTGTACTCCGGGGTCACCATCACGAAGCCGTCGAACGGGCCGATCCGCTCGGCCCAGGCGCGGGTGTGCGCGTGTGCCGACGGGCCGAACATCGGCGGTGCGGGCTCGTCCAGATGCGGTAGCGGGTGATCGCGTAGGTCGATCAGGTCGAATTCGGCGTCGCCACGCCGCGATGCCGCATCCAGAACCCACTCGGCGATCTGGGGGCCACTGCGGTTCGACCGGGTGCTGCCGAGGATGATGCCGATCTTGGTCATTTCTGGAACTCCTGCTCTGCTGAAAGCGTTACTACCTTCCGACGACGTAGCCGGGCGAAATGTCAGGCCTCACAAATCGGGTCGCTGTTTCGTCGGGTAAGTGAGTGCCGTCGACACGAGGAGCCGCACGCCATGACCGATCCGCAACTGCGCGCGGTGATCGACGAACGCCGTCAGCTGATCAATCTCGCTTACCGGCTGATCGGCTCGCTGTCCGAAGCCGAGGATGTGGTGCAGGAGACCTACGTGCGGTGGTACGCGCTCTCCGAGCGACAGCGGCAAGACGTGGTGACGCCTGGTGCGTGGTTGACGACAGTCGCCAGCCGCATCTGCCTCGACCTGCTCGGCTCGGCGCGTGCCAGGCGGGAACAGTATGTGGGCGAGTGGATTCCAGAGCCGATACCCAACCACTCCGAGTGGTTGGGTGGTCCCGCGCCTGGAGACCCCGCCGACCGGGTCACCCTGGACGAGTCGATCGGCATGGCCTTCCTGGTCGTGCTCGATTCCATGACACCGGCCGAGCGAGTGGCGTTCGTCCTGCACGACGTCTTCCGCTACTCCTTCGCCGAGATCGTCGACATCGTCGGCCGCACCCCCGCGGCATGCCGCCAGCTCGCCTCCAGCGCCCGCCGCCGCATCGATACCTCGCAGCGCCCATCGAGCGCCCAGCGCGCCGATGTGGTCAGGGACTTCAAACGGGCTTGGGAAACAAGCGATATGGAGGCCCTGATCGGACTGCTCGACCCGACCGCAATCGCGACCGCGGACAGCGGCGGTCTCGCTCCGGCCTTCCGCGAGCCGATCACCGGCAGCGAACACATCGCCAGCGCCTGGATCGAAATCGCCACCCGCGGCCCCCAGGTAGCTCTGCTCGAGCGCACAGTAAACGGTCAGCCCGGCCTGGTCGCCCAGTTCCGCAACGCCGTCATCTCCGTCTACGCCTTCGATATCGTCGGCACCCGCATCACCCGCATCTGGGCAATCCGCAACCCGGAGAAACTGCGTCTCTGGACAACCAGCTGAACTGTGGCTGCGGAACATGGCGGCCAGAAGCCACCGACACCCGTTGACCGAACGCACGGTATTCGGCAGATGCGGACGTTCGCGACCGTGCGATCCCGGGATCCGAGCATGCACTCCACCACCAAGTAGGGGCCTTCACCTTCTTCGTAGTCGTATTCGTCGTCACTGTGCCAAACTTATAAGAGTCAATTGCTATGACCCGGGGAGACTGTTCAGGAGG
>NZ_JBHWZY010001235.1:0-1531 GCF_042727815.1 Nocardia sp. NPDC060220 | reverse complement strand
GGAATCCCAGCGCGTAGGTCGGTGAGATCGCCTCAAGATCTCCGGGTTGTCGCTGATGCCCGCGATCCCGGCCACCCCGATCGCGGTGAACCACGCGATCATCACCGGCCCGAATACGCGCCCGACGACCGCGGTTCCCTTGCGCTGCACCAGGAACAGGACCACGATGATCACCGCGGTGATCGGAATGATGAACTCCTCGAGCGACGGCTCGACGATCTTCAATCCTTCGACAGCCGAGAGCACCGAGATCGCCGGGGTGATCATCGAGTCGCCGAAGAACAACGAAGCACCGAAGATCCCCAGTGCCGCAAGGAAAGTCGCCGTCCGCTTGCCGCCCGGCGCGCTCCAGCGCCGCAGCAGCGTGATGAGCGCCATGATGCCGCCCTCGCCGTCGTTGTCGGCGCGCATCGCGAGCGTCACATAGGTGATCGTCACGATCACTGTGACCGACCAGAAGATCAGCGAGACGATCCCGAACACGTTGTCCTGGCTTACCGGCACCGGGTGCGGGTCGGCCGGATTGAACACCGTCTGCAGGGTGTAGATCGGGCTGGTGCCGATATCGCCGAACACCACGCCCAGTGCCGCGACGATCGCGGCAAGGCGCACGACCTCGCGACCTGTCCCCTGTCCGGGCGGGGTCGAGGTGGCGTGGGTGGGTGTTTCGGTCACAGGTTGTCCTTCCGTGGCGAGCACCCGATGGATGGCGCTGCCGTGACGATATCGCCTGTGGTCGCGATCGGATGGTGCGAGGCATGGCCGACCTCTACGAGACCAACCCCGACTTCCACCAGACCTTCGGCAGCCCGGCGGCCGCGGAGTTCGCCGCGAACGCCCTGCGCATCCACGTGCGGCACCAGGCTTGACGGCGTGATGGGCTGCCCGAGCGCGCGGTGCGGGTACCGCGGCGCTGGCTGGCCAACTGTCGACATGAGGCACGCTCCTATCGAGGACAGCTGGCATCTAGGAAGGATTCATAGATTAACGCTATATAAATTACGAACTGTGGCGCGCCTTCCGTGGATACGGAGTGCTTCGGTGTATTCATCCAGAAATAGGATTTTTGGGATGAAATACCAGCTCATCGCCAATGTAGATACCTGGGATCTCCTGCGCTGAACCCTGTGTGTACGGTCTATCCCAGTCAGCAGCGGAGTGCGACACGTCACAGGGGAGGTTCAGTGTTGAGGAGGCGGGTATGCGAGCGGTCGGCAGCTCTGTCAGGAGCGGTCGTCGAGGTCAGCGCCGGGCTGGTATCGGCGCCGGTAGCATCGTCGGTGCCGACCGCTGAGGTAACCGTCGGCGACTTCTACAGCACGCCGCCCGATGTGGCGGCGGGGGCGGTCATCCGGACGGAGCCCGCGCATCTGGCTCTGTCAGCGCCGGGGCAGCCGGAAATGATCCCCGCATCGGCGGCGTTGGACGCGTCGCAGCGGTGGATGACCGACAGGCTCGCGGGTCAGCCCGCACCGACGAACTGCGCGAGGCTGCCGTGACCCCAAATTTTCGATGAGGATGTCGATGCGGG
>NZ_JBHWZY010001234.1:0-1532 GCF_042727815.1 Nocardia sp. NPDC060220 | reverse complement strand
CTTCATATTGACGCACGGACCAATCACCTCCTGTGGACTAGGAAACGGCCATGGACTTTCCATGGCAGGAGGGTTCGTTGCGTCAGCAACCCGCCAAGGCTACATGAGCGGGTGGTGACCAGCGAAATCGATGCCTGCCGCGGGTGTACCCGGGTGATCGGGACACCGCCGCATAATGTGGTCGCCATGACCACAGTCGGCCCGCGGCAGCGCGCAGCACGACGCGGCGCGACGTGGGCCGCTGCCTTGAGCATCTTCGTGATGCTGCTGTGTGGCCTCACTCTCGCGCTGGCCTATGCCAACAAGGCCCGGTGCGCGGGCGGCGCGATCGATGAATCCGGTCGCAGTCTGGTATTCGAGGAGCGCAAGGATTCGGATGTCTGCTATTCCGACATCCAATTCCTGTGGCTCGGCCGCGATATCGACAATCACGTCTTCCCGTACGTGGACGGCGCGATCACCGAAGACGGTGCGCTGACCGGCGGCGCGGTGGAATACCCGGTGCTCAGCGGCGTGCTGATGTGGGCGGGCGCCATCGGGGTGGACAACGACGCCGACTTCCTGTGGCACTCGGCGCTGCTGCTCGCGCCGTTCGCCCTGCTCACAGCATGGATGCTGGCCAGGCTCGCCGGCCCGGCGGCGCTGCTGTGGGCGATCGGCCCGCCGCTGGTGTTCTACGCCTTCCACAACTGGGAACTGCCGGTGGTGTGCACGGCGGTGGCGGCGGTCTATGTGATGACGATGCTGACCGGCCTGTCGGTGCGCACCCGCGGAATCATCGCCGCGGTGCTGCTCGCGCTGGGTTTCTGTCTCAAGCTCTATCCGGGAATCTTCGTGCTGCCGCTCGCGGTGTTCGTGCTCACCGAGGGGGCACCGCGCGGTCGTCGCCCGATCGGTGAGCTGGACGTGGCGGGTGCCGCGCAGACTCTGCTGGCCGCGATGGGCACGGTGGCGGCCGTGAATCTGCCGTTCGTGCTGGCCGGGGTGGAGGGCTGGCGCGCCTCGATCACGTTCCAGCAGCTGCGGCAGGCCGACATCACCACCAACTCGATCTGGTACTGGGGTCACCAGCTGATCTTCGGCCGCGCGGCGGAAACGACCCAGACCTGGCACGACGCGGTCGCGATCGCTTCGCCCGTCTTGATCTTCGGCGGATTCGCGCTGGCCCTGTGGCTGGGCTGGCGGCGCTGGACCCCCACTTCGGCGTATCCGTGGGTCGGCGTGAGCGCGGCGATGCTGGCCGCTTTCATGCTGTTCCACAAGGTGCATTCACCCCAGTACACCCTGTGGATAATTCCGTTCCTGGTGTTGCTGGAGGTGCCGTGGTCGCTGGTCGCGGCCTACCTGGTGGCCGACGCGGCGGTGGGCGTCGGGGTGTTCCGGTACTTCGCCGCGCTGGGCGAGGGCGAGGGCGTCGAGTTGATGGAAGGGATCGTCCAGTTCGGCGTGTGGTTGCGCACCGCGCTGTTGATCACCCTGTTCTTCCTCTTCCTGCGGGCGAGGGTGCGCGGCCCGCGCGTCGAACCGAGCAC
>NZ_JBHWZY010001233.1:0-1533 GCF_042727815.1 Nocardia sp. NPDC060220 | reverse complement strand
CCAGCCGGAGGGCACGCTCGAACTGTCCACCATGCCCGCGGAATGCGGTTCGGTGCCCCTCGGCGTGCGTTGACCAGCGACGTTCCCGGCCGAGTTCACTCGGATCGGGTGGGTCGCAGCTGGAAATCACAGTCGGACAAGCAATATCGGTGGAGTGGTGACCTGCTCCGCCGCTTCGACCGAGGCGCACTGTGCGCCCGAGAATTAGGAGTGCGGTGATGGCTTTGGACGCCACTCTGGACCGTGACGAGCTGCTGACGCTGATCGGCAACGCCCTCGACGAGGACCTGCGCTACGGGCCCGACGTCACCACGATCGCCACCGTTGCCGAAGACGCGGTGAGCAAAGCCTCGGTCGTCTCGCGCCAGCACGGCACCGTCGCGGGCCTGGACGTCGGGCTGCTCGTGCTCGACGAGGTCCTCGGCGCGGGCACCTACGAGATCACCGCGCGGGTCGCCGACGGCACCCGGGTGGAGCCGGGCACCTCGGTGCTGAGCATCGTCGCCCCCACCCGCGGCCTGCTCACCGCCGAACGAACCATGCTCAACCTGGTGTGCCACCTGTCGGGCATCGCCACCGCCACCGCCGCCTGGGTCGACGCCGTCGACGGCACCGGATGCGAGATCCGCGACAGCCGCAAGACGCTGCCCGGCCTGCGCGCTCTGCAGAAGTACGCGGTCCGCGTCGGCGGCGGCGTCAACCACCGCATGGGGCTGGGCGATGCCGCCCTCATCAAGGACAACCACGTGGTGGCCGCCGGTTCGGTCGTCAACGCCCTGCGCGCGGTCCGCGCACTGGCACCCGACATCGCCTGCGAGGTGGAGGTCGACAGCCTCGAACAACTCGACGCTGTCCTCGCCGAAAACGTCGAACTCGTCCTGCTGGACAACTTTCCCCTCTGGCAGACCCAGGCCGCCGTCCAGCGCCGCGATGCCGCGGCCCCCGCGACGAAACTCGAGTCCTCCGGCGGACTTTCACTCGACCAAGCCGCCGAATACGCGAGCACCGGCGTCGACTACCTCGCCATCGGCGCCCTCACCCACTCGGTCCGCGTACTCGATCTCGGCCTGGATATGTGAGGTCATCTCGAAGCGGCGTAGACCCGCGGACCGGCTCTCGTGGTCGGTCGACAGCTCAGGTCTGTACCCAGGGGCTGCGGTCGGCGGCCGCATGCCACCAAGCCGGTGGTGACGGGTGTGTCGGCTGTGCTTCCGGTTGGTCGGGATGCAGGCCCAGGGGGCGCAGGGCCACGCTACGGATGGCGATACCGACCGCGCAACCGACGCGACCGTCGGCATGCCGGGCTCGCATGAGGTCGACGCGGATGTCGTCGGTGGCGAAGGGCATCCAGTCGATTCCGCGGTCGCGCAGTCAACCGCGCATGGCGCTGATCGGTCGCGGCGCGCCCTCGGTGGCCTCGTAGGTCATCAGCCGAATCCATTCGGGCTCTTCAGCATTCACCTGACCATTGTGACGGACTCGCCGGGCGAAATGTGGCGGCGGGACAGACCCAGATCCGCCGGTGATCGGTTC
>NZ_JBHWZY010001232.1:0-1537 GCF_042727815.1 Nocardia sp. NPDC060220 | reverse complement strand
CCTTTGGCGCGCAATGTGCTGGTCGCGACCCTGCGCGAGCTGAGCGAGGTGCGATGAACCCACCGGCGATCGGCAGCTCACCCACCCGTGTCGACGGACCGGCCAAACTCCGTGGTGTCGCGCCCTACGCGATGGAGCATCCGCAGCGGGATCCGTTGTACGGCTTCGTGATTCAGTCGACGATCGTCCGCGGGCGCATCCGCGAGATGGACACTTCCGTGGCCTCACGGATGGACGGCGTCGTCACCGTGCTCACCCACCACAACGCTCCCCGGCTGGCCGTCGACGACGACAACGAACTGTTCATCCTGCAAAACGGCGAGATCGCGTTCCGTGGGCAAGTGATCGGCGCCGTCATCGCGACGAGCCTGGAAGTCGCCTGCGAAGCCGCCGCTCAGGTGCGCGTGACCTATGACGAGCAGCCCGCCGCCGTCACCCTCGACGCCGACCTCTACACCCCGCAGGAGGTGAGTGGCGGCTTTCCCACCGACACCACGATCGGTGACGTCGACGCCGCCATGGCGATCGCCCCGGTCACCATCGACCACACCTATACGACCGCGATGGTCCACAACAACCCGATGGAACCGCATGCCACCATCGCGCACTGGACCGACGACACCTTGACGCTGTTCGACTCCACCCAGGGCCCGCACGTGGTGCGCGCCGAGATCGCGGCCCTGTTCGGCCTGGCGCCCGAGCGGGTGCGGGTGATCGCGCCCTTCGTCGGCGGTGGCTTCGGATCCAAAGGTGAGCCGCACGCCAATATCGTGCTCGCGGCGATGGCCGCGAAACTCTGCGACGGGCGACCCGTGAAACTGCCGCTGACCAGGCAACAGCTGTTCTCACTCGCCGGTTATCGGACGCCGACCCGCCAGCGGGTCCGGCTCGGCGCGCACCCCGACGGCACCCTGACCGCCATTGCCCACGACGCGATCGCGCAGGTCTCCACGGTGAAGGAGTTCGCCGAGCAAACCGCCGTGGCGACCCGCGTGATGTACTCGGCGGCCAACCGATCGACCTCGCATCGTTTCGCGGCACTGAGTGTTCCCGTCTCGTCATGGATGCGGGCGCCCGGGCACTGTCCGGGCATGTTCGCCGCGGAGACGGCGATGGACGAACTCGCGGTCGCCCTCGGTATGGACCCGATCGCCTTGCGCATCCACAACGAACCCCAGGTCGACCCGGAATCAGGGCGCCCGTTCTCCACCCGTGGGCTGGTCGAATGCCTGGGTGCCGGGGCGCAGCGCTTCGGCTGGGCAGAGCGTGACCCGGCACCGAAGTCGCGCCGCGATGGCCGATGGCTGATCGGATCCGGGGTCGCCGCGGCGACCTACCCGGCCGACACCGCCGGGGGCAACAGCGCCCGCGTGCGCCACACCGGCGACCGCTACGAAGTCGCCATCGACGCCGTCGATATCGGTACCGGCACCTGGACCTCCCTCGGCCAGATCGCCGCCGACGCCCTCGGGGTCGACACGGATCGCATCGATCTGCGCATCGGCGATTCCGACCTCCCCCAGGGGACGGTCGCGGG
>NZ_JBHWZY010001231.1:0-1537 GCF_042727815.1 Nocardia sp. NPDC060220 | reverse complement strand
CCTACTTCGCGCCCCTGCCGTCGGCCGATGAGCCGGAGGCCCCCGAGCCGCCCCCGGCTTACACCCCCGACCAGGGCCTCCCGCGGATGCGTCCCTTCCCGGACGCGCACCTCTACGACGGTGCGCAGCCGGGCGAAATGTCTGCTCCCCTCCTGCAGCCACCGCGTCCCGCGTCGGCCACCCCTTACCCGGCGCCCACCGGACCGCACCGTCTCCCGCCGCAGCAGGATCCCCACCGAGGCGCCCCTACCCAGCGCTACTCCGGCGAGCATCCCCTCCCGGCGGCCTACAGCCCGCCCACGGAGCAATACCTCCCGCCGACATCGAACCCCAATCCCCGGTTCCCCGCTCCCACACCGGAATTCGACGTCCCCCGCCCGAATTCGCCTGCCCCCTTCGCGGCTCCCACCCAGCGGTTCGGTGCGGAACAGAACGCTCCCGAGGACCGGTTCGCCAGTCCCGCAGGACCTTTCGGTGGCCCGCCGGACGACGGATTCGACGGCGCTCCCGGCCATGGCCGAGGCGATGCGTTCGGCCCGCCGACCGAGCAGTACAACCCCGCCGCCTTCGCGCCGCCGACGCAGAAGTTCGGCGGCGATCTCGACGATCCGCGAGACCGATTCGGTGGTCCCCCCGAGCGTTTCGACGAGGACGCCGACGACCGGTTCGGTGGCCCGCCCGCGCAGTACGCACCGGCAACTGAGCAGTACGACCCCGCCGACATGCAACGGTCGGCGCCGACCCAGCATTACGGGGCCGACGAACTCGATCCGCAGCGCTCGCAGCCGACACATCAATACCGTGGCGGTGCCGCGCCTTTCGCTGCCCATCAGGCCCCGCCGGAGTTCGAGGATCCGGCCAGGGCGGCCGCGACCCGGCAGTACGTGGGTCAGGAGAACGCGTACTCCGACTACGACGAACCGCCCAGTGCCTACGGCGATCACGCCTATCGCGATCCGGCATACGACCCCGGCTACGGGCCTGACCCGGCCTATGGACCCGACCCCGCGTACGGTCCCGATCCGGCCTGGGCGCACCAGGATTCGGAGCGTAGGCGATCGGTTCTGCTGCCGGTGCTGGCCGGTGTCTTCGCCGTCCTGGTACTCGCGGTCGGTGGCGCGATCGGTTGGCGCATGATGTCGGCCGCCGACCCCGCCGAGACCTCCACGGCCGCACCGATTTCGCAGGCGCCGGGCGGTTCCGGCCAACCCGCGGGCACGACCCCGCGCGCGACCACGGCCGCTCCCACCACCTCGGCGGGACCGGCCACCCTGCCCGCGGGTGCGCAGCCCTGTGAAACCGGCACCGCCACAGGCTCTTACAGCAAGGTCGCCGTCGGCAGCGCGGTCACCAGCTGCGGTTTCGCCGAAGCGGTCCGGGAGGCCTACGCCGGCGGCGGTACGGGAGCCCGCTCAGTGGTGGCGACCAGCCCGGTGACCGGCCGCACCTACACGATGACGTGCGCACCCGAGGGCAAACTCGTCACCTGCACCGGCGGTGAGAACGCCGTGGTCTACGTCTACTGACCCGAAACGAC
>NZ_JBHWZY010001230.1:0-1537 GCF_042727815.1 Nocardia sp. NPDC060220 | reverse complement strand
CCCCAGCCCTCACCCTGATAGTCGGCGCGACCGGTCTCGGCCAAGGAGACCCTCCTCGCCCACACCTCCCTCAGCTCGCTGGGCTGGGTGTGCGGCGGACCCGTCGCCCTCGTCCAGATCGACGCCCTTGACCAGGCGCATGTCGATGTACAGAACACCGTCGACCTCGCCCCAGTCGTGCACCGGGATGACGTGCGGTTCCTGCACACTCGCCATAGCCTGCGATTCGCGACGGAAACGCTGCACGAAGGTGGGATCACCAGCGAGTTCACGGTTGAGCATCTTGAGGGCGACAACACGATTCTTGGACGTGTCGTATGCCTCGTAGACCTCCCCCATACCGCCGACTCCGAGAAGTCTGCGAATTTCATAGCGCCCGAACATCGAGCCCGCCATCGCTCCGCCGGCCATTACAGCAGGCTACCTGGGCGCGGAAAGGTCTGTCATGTAGGACAACCCCGCTGCTGGGCCCTTGGTGACCCACACCTGGTACCGCTAGTCCCGGCTCGGCGTGAGGGTGTGATCTGCGACCCGTAAAGTCGTCTACAGAACTACGCAAGAAGTCGCGGCGCACTGGTGTGTCGCGCAAGGAGCACACGTGTCACTCGATCAGCCACTGGCCCCGCTTCCCGAGGAGGGCACGGGTTTCGCCACGGCGTGGCCCGTCCGGGCAGGCGACGTGGATCCTTATCAACGACTCCGCCTGGACGCCGTAGCGCGCTACCTGTCCGACATCGCCTGGGACGAGCTCAATCAGACCGCGCTGCACCTCACCGACCCCACCTGGATCGTGCGCCGCACTGTTATCGACGTGATCCGCCCGGTCGTGTGGCCCGATCACGTGCATCTCGAGCGCTGGTGTTCGTCGATGTCCACCCGGTGGACGAATATGCGCACGCGGATCACCAGCGAACGCGGTGGGTTGATCGAGACCGAGGGATTCTGGATCAACCTCAGCGAGTCGAGCAATCTGCCCGCTCGGATCAGCGACGATGGCCTCGCCTACCTGGCCCGATCCACCGACGAGCATCGCCTGCGCTGGCGGCCCTATCTCACCGATCCGGCGCCGCGCGAATCCGACGCCGACCTGCCGTTCCCGGTGCGGGCGACCGATATCGACCAGTACAACCATGTCAACAACGCCTGCTACTGGCAGGCTGTCGAACAGTTCCTGGTCGACTTCCCGAAGCTGGTCGCCGGACCGCATCGCGCCGTGATCGAGTACGTAGCGCCGGTGCTGGCCCGCGAGCACATCACCGTGCGCGCCCGCCACGAACCGGGCGACCGGACCGGGCAGATGGTGCTGCGCCTGTGGTTCGTGGTCGGCGGCGTCACCACAACCGTCGTCCGGATCATGCCGCTACCGTAATTTTGGCGGCTGGCGCCGCGTGTTCTCGGCCCGGAGGCCTCGATCTTCCCTCCCTCCGGGCACTCCTTCGTCGCACCCTCCACTCAGTCCCGATCAAGGCGGCCGAGAACCGGCCTGCGGCCGTTCCTGCGGCGCGGCCGGCACGGGTACCCGGCACCGCGGGTACCC
>NZ_JBHWZY010001229.1:0-1543 GCF_042727815.1 Nocardia sp. NPDC060220 | reverse complement strand
GCACAACTCGGTGTGCTCATCGACCCGGCGTAGCGCAGCCTCCACCACCGGGCGTTGCTGAGACGCCCAACTGTTCGTAATGGCGTCCGGGCGCGGGGTGGGCTCTTCTCGATGTTCGTCGAACGCGGAGGTCAGGTAGGCGAGCTTATTGTTGCGGCCCCGTCGTGGGATTCGCAGGCGGCCAGGAGTCTTCTCATGTGGGCCATCTGGTCCGCGGAAGTGGTGAGGATCGAATGCTGTTGGAATCCGCTTACATCTGCCCAGTTCTCAATAATCTGTTCGGGCGTAAGCACAGCAGTTGGATGGGTGTAGCCGCTGTTCGCGCTGATGACCAGGCGAGCGATATGTCGCAATCCGCTGATGTAGGTCTCACCAGTACTCGGACAGCTCTCGTGGCAGAGCACGGCGACCATAGGTGCGACGAGCGCGGGGCTCTGCACCGGGTCGTCGGGAAGGTCCTGCTCGATTCCGGCGCCTGCGCGCATCATGCGCGTCATCGCCAGGGGAGCGAGGTTGTTCACTTTGATTCCGTCGCGGATCCCGACCTGGGCCAGCGCTCTGCCGAGCGCCAGTACAGCTCCCTTCGCTTGCCCGTAGGCGATCATGTTGTCAGCGCCCAACGCGCCGGTCGATGTTGTCATGACAACGCGGCCCACTCCCGAAGTCGCAAGGTGCGGCCAGGCTGCCCGGGTGACATTGAAGCTACCGCCGACGTGGATATCGAAATGGCGCCGGAGAGCCTCGGCGTCGAGGTCTGGAAAGTCGTCCAAGGAGTAGATCCCGGCGTTGTTGACGACGATGTCGAGACGACCGAAGGCCTGGATCGCGTGGTCGACAAGGTCTTGGGCGCCGGCGGTGGTCGCCACGTCGGAGGTGTCGGAAACAGCGTGGCCGCCAGCTGCCGCAATCGCATTCGCCGCAGTCTGTGCGGCGGCTCGATCGTCGTAGCCCCGGCCACTCATCGATCCGCCGACGTCATTGACGACGATCTTGGCTCCGCGAGCGGCGAGTAGTTGGGCATATGCGCGGCCCAACCCTCGTCCAGCGCCCGTGATGATCGCGACTCTTCCCTCGAATGTGATGTGCTGTGTCATGGCAGCTGTCCTTTCGGGGCTGAGTCGCGGCTCGAGTGCGTTGCAGCGGGAGATTTGGCGAGGGAGAAGCCGGTGTAGCCTGCCTTCGCTACCGCGGCGCAGGTCTCGCGGTAGACGTTGAGTCCTCCGGGGTAAGGCATGAAGACCCTGGGCTTGCCCTCGATGTTGTCGCCCAGATACCACGACTTCGCATGCATGAACAGGGTCTGGGACGCGACGGCATTGACGTGGTCCACCCACTTATCTTGGTCGTCAAGACGTGCCTCGATCTCGATGACACCTCGCGAACGCAATGCATCCATGCAATCGGTAATCCACTCGACATGCTGTTCTATGCACGCGATGACGTTGGCGAGCACTGACGGGCTGCCGGGGCCGGTGATCATGAACATGTTGGGGAAGCCGTGGGTGGCGACCCCGAGGTAGGTGCGGGGTCCAGCCTCCCATGC
>NZ_JBHWZY010001228.1:0-1544 GCF_042727815.1 Nocardia sp. NPDC060220 | reverse complement strand
CGTCCCGGCTGGCGACCCGTGTCTCGGAGCTGGAGTCGGATCGCGGGGTGGTCGTGGACACCGCCGCCGCCGAACACCGCTTCCTCACCGGCGAGTCCCGGTCCGCCACTGCGGTCTTCGGTGATCTCGACGATCAGGTCGGTGTCGGCCAGGCGA
This sequence comes from Nocardia sp. NPDC060220, assembly GCF_042727815.1. Classification (NCBI taxonomy): domain Bacteria; kingdom Bacillati; phylum Actinomycetota; class Actinomycetes; order Mycobacteriales; family Nocardiaceae; genus Nocardia; species Nocardia sp. NPDC060220. The sequence continues at coordinate 1,388 of NZ_JBHWZY010001228.1, read as the reverse complement.
ATACGGTCGCCGGCGGTCGGCCCGAACAGTTCGGCGTAGCGGGCGCGGCTCAGTTCGGTCATCGGCTCTCTCCCGGACGTCGCGGCGAGAGGCTTGCCGCGCGATGGTTGTCGGTCACCTCAGGCATCCAGGTGCCCGGGCGGGTTCATGCTGATGCCGTAGACCTCGCGGGTACCACCGAGCGGAACCAGCGAAATCCGCTGCGGCAGACCGGGTTCGAATCGAACGGCGGTGCCTGCCGGGATATCGAGCCGGTGCCCGTGGGCGGCTTCGCGATCGAACTCCAGCGCGGCGTTGGACTGCGGGAAGTGCACGTGGCTGCCCACCTGAACGGGGCGGTCGCCGGTATTGACCACCTCGAGCTCGACGCGTACCGCGCCCGCGTTCAGTTCGATCGTGCCCTCGGCACAGAGGTATTCGCCGGGAATCATGGGTCTCGCCTATCCGATCGGGTGGTGCACGGTGACGAGCTTGGTGCCATCGGGAAACGTCGCCTCGACCTGCACGTCGTGAATCATCTCCGGCACCCCCTCCATCACATCCTCGCGGGTGAGCACCGATCGCCCCGACGACATCAGTTCCGCCACGGTCCGCCCGTCCCGTGCTCCCTCGAGCACGTGATCGGTGATCAACGCGATCGACTCCGGATGGTTCAGCTTCAACCCCCGCGCCTGCCTGCGGCGCGCCAGCTCGGCCGCATAGCTCAGCAGCAGCCGTTCCTGCTCGTGCGGCGACAGGCGCATACGTTCTCTCCTCGGCGGGTCGTGGTCGGTGAGCGACATTCTGGCACGCCGCCCGGCTGCGCGGCGACCGCCGCCGAGCGCGACCGGGGACGACCCCGAGGCGATTAACGAGATGTTAACGATGGGTCCGGGATCGGCCAGGGAACAGCCAACTCACCGGCCGAGCGGCGGGTGCGCCTGTGCCGCGGATCGCCGCGCCACGAATATCACTGGAGCACACCACGACGCGCCCGTACCGTCACACCCATGAACGAGTGGACCGGCCTGCTCAACGTGGTCGACGTGGAAGCCACCTGCTGGGCGGGCGACCCGCCCGCCGGACAGGTCAACGAGATCATCGAGATCGGGATCACGGTGGTCGATCTCGCCACCCGGACCAGGGTGAGCAAGCACGACATCATCGTGCGCCCGACCAGGTCCACGGTGAGCGATTTCTGTACCGAGCTCACCACCCTCACCCAGCAGCAGGTCGACAAGGGTGTCGAGTTCGGTGAGGCGTGCCGCCGGCTGGCCGACGAGTTCGCGGCAGGCGAGCGGCCGTGGGCGAGTTGGGGCGATTACGACCGCAAACAGTTCCGCGCCCAGTGCGCGGCCACCGGCGTCGACTACCCCTTCGGCCCCGAGCACACCAACGCCAAACAAGTC
>NZ_JBHWZY010001227.1:0-1546 GCF_042727815.1 Nocardia sp. NPDC060220 | reverse complement strand
CTTCTCGACGCCTCGCTCACCAGCGCCACATCCCACTTGCGATCGATCATCGACGCCGAGAACACGCTGACCGCAGCGGAACTCACCCAGACCCTCACCGGCATGTGCACCCTCGCGCTGTCCACCGTGACGGCGAAGGGTGAACCTCGGATCAGCGCGGTAGACGGACATTTCCTGCACGGACACTGGCACTTCGGCACGGCGCGCACTGCCGCGAAGGCGCGCCACCTCGCGGCCAGGCCCGCTGCCAGCGTCGCACACTTGCGCGGTGAGAACTTGGGCGTGTTCACCCACGGCACGGTCGAGATCCTCAACCCGCTGGGCGGCGAGCCCGGCACGGGCTGGCCGGAACTGCTGGCGTACTTCCAGGACTTCTACGGCGGCGACGCCTTCGACTGGGACAGCGAGGTGGTCTACTACCGCCTGCGTCCACACTGGATGACGGTCTACGCGCCCGATGTCGCGAGGCTCGCTCCCTGATCATCTGTGCACAGGCGAAAACTCGCGCTTGCGCTATACGTATACATCTACTTATAGTGAGAGCACGCAATGTACGTATACATCTACGTACAACCTTTGTAGCCTAGGAGTACAGATGCCTACTTTCCAGACGCCGCAGCCGGTCGCCGTCGCCGTCGATGTGCCCTGTGGTGACGTCACCGTGGTCGCCTCCGATCGCGCCGACACTGTGGTCGAGGTCCGCCCGGTCGATACCTCCAGCAAGGCTGATGTCCGTGCCGCCGAACAGCTTCGGGTCGAGTTCGCCGACGGCAAGCTCACGGTCGAGGCTCCGAAGAAATGGAAGTCCTTCACCCCGTTCGGTGGCAACCCGTCGGTCTCGGTGACCGTCGAGGTGCCGATCGGCTCCGCCCTCGACGCGACCCTCGCGATGGGTCGACTGGTGAGCGTCGGCGAATTCGACCGATGCGATCTCGAAGTGTCCGCCGGTGACATCGCGGTCGAACGCCCGAGCGGTTCGGTCAGCGCGAAGACCGCCAAGGGCAACATCCGCGTCGACGAGGCCGCGCGGGGGGTGCTGCGACTGGAGACGTCGATGGGCGATCTCGAGGTCGGCATCCGGCCGGGTAGCGCGGCGCGGCTGGAGGTCAACGCCCTGCACGGCAGTGTGCAGAACCGGATGGAACCCGTCGATCAGTCGACGGGGAACGGAGAGGCCGTCCAGGTCTTCGCGCGCAACCTGTACGGCAACGTCACCGTCGGCCACGGAACGCTCGTATAGACCGGGGGTCTCGAAGCTGGTGCGCCCGTAGCCGTTCGCGCGCCACCTCGCCGTCCTCGCAGTGACCGCGTCCCCGATCGGTGGGAGGGGTCATCGGGTGAATGCGCCCGCGTCTGCTGCGAGGGCGGCGCTGGTCGCCGCGAGGTCGGGCAGATGAGGACCGGGTGGGGTGCGTAACAGGACCAGGTGGTGGTAGATCGGTGCGGTCGCGACGATCAGGAGGGCTCGTGCGTCGACCTCGGATGGCAGCTCGCCGCGACCGATCGCGCGCTCGACGATGATCTCGGACTGGGTGTAGCGGTCATC
>NZ_JBHWZY010001226.1:0-1548 GCF_042727815.1 Nocardia sp. NPDC060220 | reverse complement strand
GCGCCGAAGCGCTGCGGGGCGTCGTGGTGGTTCGACGATGGTGCGGTCAATCCTGAACCGAGTAGCGCAGTGCCGCGGGCGCGGTAGCGGGAACAGCGGGCCGCTTGGGCAGGATCGGTGCGAGGCGGACGTAAGCAGAACCCAGCGCGGGACGGGGGTCGGCATCACCCTTGTTGGGCCAGAACGCCATGGCGCGCTCTGCTTGCGCGGTGATGGTCAACGACGGGTTCACCCCGAGGTTGGCCGTGACCGCACTGCCGTCGGCGATGTGCAGGCCTGGATACCCGTAGACCCGCTGCCAGGGGTCGACCACGCCGGTGTCGGCGGAGTCACCGATGGTGGCGCCGCCGATGTAGTGCGCGGTGGCCGGAATCCCCAGCAGGTCGGTGACCAGATTTCCCGCGTCACCATCGATTTCGGTGGCGTACTCCCGAGCGATCTCGTGCGCGATCGGGATCCACTCGGGATTCGGCTCCCCGGATCCCTGTCTGGTGACCAGACGCCGGCCTTTCAAGAAGGAGGTCAGCGAGTTGTCGAGCGATTGCATCACGAGCAGCACGACCGAGCGCTCGGCAGCACGGTGGACATTCTTCAACCGGATGAACTCGAGCGGATGCGCCGCCACCATGAGCAGTAGCCGCAGCATCCGGAACGCGCCGCCGTCGACCATCGGCAGGCCCTGGGTGAACAGCGCGTTCTGTCCTGTGCCGTACGAGCACACCTCGATATGGGTGTGCGGCTCGGGATGAATCGAGGAGGTGATCGCCACACCCTGGGACAGGTCGTACCGGCTACGACTGCATACCGCGACCACTGCCTCGGAATTGCTTCTGGTCAGCTCCCCGAGCCGAGGCGACAACCCGGGCAGCACACCATCGTTTCGCATGCGGTGCAGCAACTTCTGGGTACCCAACGCAGCCGCGGCGAAGACAACCTGGCGCGCCGTGAACCGGCGCCGGTTCCGGCGGACGATACCGCCCGACCGCATGGTCTCGACGAGGTAGCCGCCGTTGCCGTCCGGCCGCACCGAGGTGACCGTGGTGAGCGGGTGCACTTCGGCCCCGTTGCGTTCGGCCAGGTACAGATAGTTCACCGTGGTGGTGTTCTTGGCATTGTGCGTGCAGCCGGTCAGGCATTCGGAGCAATGAATGCAGCCCGCGCGCGTCGGCCCTGCACCACCGAAGTACGGATCGGGCACCTCCGCGCCCTCCGCACCCTCGTTGAAGAAGACCCCGACATTCGTGCGATGGAACGTGTCGGCAACCCCGCGGCCCTCGGCAATCTTCAGCAGCACTTCATCTTTGGGCCCGACGCGCGGATTGGTTTGCACGCCGAGCATCCGCTTGGCCTGGTCGTAATACGGCGCCAGCTCCGATTTCCAGTCCGTGATGTGCGACCACGCACGGTCTTCGTAGAACGCGGGCAGCGGCTCGTAGAGGGTGTTGCCGTAGATCACCGACCCACCACCGACACCCGACCCGCTGAACACCGCGCACTTGCCGAGAACGCTGATCCGCTGCGGCCCGGTCAAGCCGAGTCGGGGCATCC
>NZ_JBHWZY010001225.1:0-1549 GCF_042727815.1 Nocardia sp. NPDC060220 | reverse complement strand
GCCCCCTTTCCCTCCGTGTCAGAGACCGAACGTCTTCCCGATGATGTCGCGCTGGATCTCGCTCGTACCGCCGAAGATCGTGGAGACCAAGGCGCCACGGACATGCTTTTCCATGTCGAACTCCCGGGCGTAGCCGTAGCCGCCCATCATCTGCATCCCGGCCAGCGCGACCTGCTTGGACGTCTCGGTGGCCTTGAGCTTGGCCATCGATGCTTCGCGCGCGAAGGTCTTGGTCGGGTTGGCGTCGACCGCGGCAGCCACGCTGTAGACCAGCAGCTTGGTGCATTCGATCTCGGTCGCGAGGTCGGCCACGCGGTGCCGCAGCGCCTGGAAGGAACCGATCGGCCTGCCGAACTGCTTGCGCTCACTGATGAACTGCAGCGTGTCCTCGAAGGCACGCTCGGCGGCACCGAGGCTCATCGCGGCCAGAATGAGCCGTTCGAAGTTCAGCCCGGTCATCAGCTGACGCCAGCCGTTGCCCACCTCGCCGACCACCGCGTCCTCGGGAAGCAGGCAATCGGTGAAGTACAGGTCGTTGGTCTCCTTCTGGTTGCCCATCAGCTCGATCGGGCTGATCTTGAGCCCCGGCGTGTTGGCGGGCACATGGAACATGGTGAGTCCCTCGTGCTTGCCGCCACTGCGATCGGTGCGCACGACCAGCAGGATGTTCTCCGAGATGTGCGCGTTGGAGCACCAGGTCTTCTGACCGTTGATCAGCCAGCCGTCGTTGGTCTTCTCCGCTTTGGCAGTGATGTTGCCGACGTCGGAGCCCGCCTCCGGTTCCGACATCGAAATCGACTGCGACGCACCACGAACGATGCCGCGCAGGACCACGTCCTTCTGTGCCTCGGTGCCGAACTTCGCGTAGGCACCACCGGTGATGAGGGTCGGCCCGATCGCACCGATCGGCAGCATGCCGCGCAGGCTCTCCTCGAGCAGGATGCACATGTCGACCATCGTGGCGTCGGAGCCGCCGTACTCCTCGGGCACGGTCAGGCCGAGCCAGCCCAGTTCGGCCATCTTGCCGTAGACATCCGCGTTGTGCTGCTCGGCATCATGGTCGGTGAGCGCGTCACGCTTTTCCCGGGTGCCCGCCTCACGCTTGGCGAACGCGGCGACCGCTGCCGCGAAATCCTGCTGTTCCGGGCTGAATTCGACGCCCATAGTGATTGTTCTCCCTTGTTTCGTTGGATTGAGGATCAGTTACCGGCGCGTTGACGCCACATGGTCGGCCATCATCAGGCCGCAGAACACGCGCTGGGGTGCCTCGCCCGCGTTGCGCGGGATTCGTCGATGTTGACGATCAGATGTTTCGCCCATCGCCGCACAGCGGCCTTTCCGCCCTCGGCGCCGATTCCCACCCAGCCCGGTGCGGCCACGGCGGCCACAGCGGTATCGCCGACCGGCCGACGGCCGCGAACCGCACTGGCAACGGGACGGTGGGTCTCGAGAAACTGCTTGTCAACAGCCTCTGTGACAAGGGATTCAGCCATCGGCGACTTCTTTCGAAGGAATCGGATCGCCCCGTCAACGCACCCCCGACCACCGG
>NZ_JBHWZY010001224.1:0-1551 GCF_042727815.1 Nocardia sp. NPDC060220 | reverse complement strand
GCGCATCCCGGTGCGCCGGATCAATCTCACCAACGGCGACCACTTCGATGTCTTCGACACCTCGGGGCCGTACACCGACGACAACGCGGTGATCGACCTCGAGGCCGGGCTGCCGAAACTGCGCGACGAATGGGACTCCCCGACCGTCGACGGTCCGCCGACCCAGCTCGCCTGGGCTCGTCAGGGCATCATCACCCCCGAGATGCGGTTCATCGCCGCCCGCGAGGGGGTCTCGCCCGAACTGGTGCGCGACGAGGTCGCACTCGGTCGCGCGGTCATTCCGGCCAACCACAACCACCCGGAGCTGGAGCCGACCATCATCGGCAAGAAGTTCCTGGTCAAGATCAATGCCAATATCGGCAATTCGGCGGTGTCGTCGTCGATCGCCGAAGAGGTGGAGAAGATGGTGTGGGCCGCGCGCTGGGGCGCCGACACCATCATGGACCTGTCCACCGGCAAGAACATCCACGAGACCCGCGAGTGGATTCTGCGCAACTCCCCCGTCCCGATCGGCACCGTCCCGATCTATCAGGCGCTGGAGAAGGTGAACGGTGATCCCACCAAGCTCACCTGGGAGATGTACCGCGACACCGTGATCGAGCAGTGCGAGCAGGGCGTCGACTACATGACCGTGCACGCGGGCGTGCTGCTGCGCTACATCCCGCTCACCGCCAAGCGCGTCACCGGCATCGTCTCGCGCGGTGGTTCGATCATGGCCGCGTGGTGTCTGGCCCATCACCAGGAATCGTTCCTGTACACGCACTTCCGTGAGCTCTGCGAGATCCTCGCGAAGTACGACGTCACCTTCTCCCTCGGCGACGGCCTGCGTCCCGGCTCCATCGCCGACGCCAACGACGAGGCCCAATTCGCCGAACTCCGGACTCTCGGCGAGCTCACCAAGATCGCGAAATCCTATGGCGTGCAGGTGATGATCGAAGGCCCAGGCCACGTGCCGATGCACAAGATCGTCGAGAACGTGCGGCTCGAGGAAGAGCTCTGCGAAGAGGCGCCGTTCTACACCCTCGGCCCGCTGGCCACCGATATCGCGCCCGCCTACGACCACATCACCTCGGCCATCGGCGCCGCGATCATCGCCCAGGCGGGCACCGCGATGCTCTGCTACGTCACGCCCAAGGAGCACCTCGGTCTGCCCAACCGCGACGACGTCAAGGTCGGCGTGATCACCTACAAGATCGCCGCCCACGCCGCCGACCTCGCCAAGGGTCACCCGCACGCCCAGGACCGGGACAACGAATTGTCCAAGGCCCGTTTCGAATTCCGCTGGCACGACCAGTTCGCGCTCTCGCTGGATCCCGACACCGCCCGCGAGTACCACGACGAGACCATGCCCGCCGAGCCCGCCAAGACCGCCCACTTCTGCTCGATGTGCGGTCCGAAGTTCTGCTCGATGCGCATCTCCGCCGACGTACGCGAATACGCGGAGAAGCAGGGGCTCACCGATGTGGCCGCCATCGAGGCGGGCATGGCCGAGAAGTCCGCCGAGTTCGCCGACCACGGCAGCAAGGTGTACCTCCCGGTCGTCTCCTGACC
>NZ_JBHWZY010001223.1:0-1551 GCF_042727815.1 Nocardia sp. NPDC060220 | reverse complement strand
GTTCCGTACCCTGGCGAGCTGACGAAGGGAGCCATCGTGGCCGGGCTGCGCCTGGGACCGGTACTGCGGTACGCCGACACCGACTCCGCCACCGTGTGGGTGGAGGCGGACCGTCCGTGCACCGCCGAGGTAGATGGCCTTCAGGCCGGCGCGAACCTGCTGCACGGCCTGGTTGCCGGTGAGGGCGCCCAGCGAGTTGATGTAGTCCTCGTTGTTCACGAGGTCCCACAGGATCTCCGAACCGCGACGGGCGAGGGTGTGCTCCTCGACGACGTTGCCCTGCAGCTTGGAAACCTGCTCGGCGGAGTAGGTGCGGGTCAGGCCCTTCCAACGCGGGTTGGTGTCCCAATCCTGCTGGATTTCCGCTGCGGTCTTCGGGGTGCCGGGGAGAGACATCTCTTGACTCCACTTCCTCGTGTGGTCGGTGCTCCACGCAGTCGGCGTGCGAATCAACCGGTGGCTGAACGCTTTCGGTTGCACATCTCGTACTGCTGGAGCAATTTGCAGGCTTGCTAGGACTTACTAGGGCCCAAGGGGTGTACTTCCAAACAATGGCACACCCAGAAATAGCCGTCTACCTGTTGGTTGTGTGAATCTCAGCTAGTTTTGCCGACGTGTTTGCTAACTTTGCGAAATTAGCGGGCTGATTGCAAGGACTCCGCCTACCAGCGAGTAGCGCTGACCTGGAGTTTTAGCATAACGCTCGTACTGTTAGCGATCATCAGGTGGGCACGCGCCGACACTCCCGAGCCTGGCAGTCTGTGAGTCGTTTCACACACCACGCCGGACACGAATGATGTGCGTGTCGTCACTCGATTCGGTCACGACGCGGGTATCGATCCCATCGCCCCCCGGAAGTGGACACTCATCCGCCGAAGCGAAAGAGTGGGCCCATGAGGATTCCGAGGATCGCGGCGGCAACGCTGACCGTGTTGGCGGCGGCGCTGAGCCCGGCGCCGGTGGCGAGCGCGCAACCGACCGAGGCGGCAGGCACCGTCGTCGGCGTCGAGTCACTGTCCCCCGCGGCCACCCTGCCCGGATCGGCCCGCGCCGAGCGCCTGCTCTACCGCTCGACCACCGCAGGCGACCAGCCGACCACCACCAGCGCGGCCGTGTACTTCCCCGCGGGCGAAGCGCCGCAGGGCGGCTGGCCGGTGATCGCGTGGGCACACGGCACCGTCGGACTCGGCGACGACTGCGCCTACAGCGTGGCCGGGCCTGCCGCGGTCGAGCGGGACCGGGCCTACCTCGGCACCTGGTTGAAACAGGGCTACGCGATCGTGGCCGCCGACTACGCGGGCCTGGGCGGACCCGGCGAACATCCCTATCTGAACGGCATCACCGAAGCGCACAACGTGGTCGACGGGGTCAAGGCCGCGACCGAGCAGTACGCGTCCCTGTCGAACAAGTGGGCCGTGGTCGGCCAGTCCCAGGGCGCCGGCGCCGCGGTGTTCACCGCTCGCTACGCCACCGAATTCGGCGGCACCGGCCTGGACTACCGCGGCGCGGTCGGCACCGGCGTGCCCGCCTACATCGAGGACGTCATCGGGC
>NZ_JBHWZY010001222.1:0-1554 GCF_042727815.1 Nocardia sp. NPDC060220 | reverse complement strand
GCCGAACATCTCAGCGAGAGCTATCAGACCGGCGCCGCGCATCATCCCGGCGAGCGCCCGGCAACCCCGCCGCCGATGGCCGCGCACCATTCCCCGGCCGCCGCCATGCGGTACACCGAGTGCAAGATGGCGCCGCTGTCGATGGAGATGGTCCGCGACATCGACGAGGAGACGGTGCGGAATGCCTGGCTGCGGGTGGACAGCTGACCGATGAGGGCGATCAGTGCCGGGTCGTCGGGGTTTCGGCCGGCCTCGATGCGCAGTATCGAGACTGTGTCGTTGGCGATGTGTTCCCATTCGGGGAACAGTTCCTGGGCCGCGGCTTCGTGCAGGAACATGAACCGTGCGGTGTTCACCGGACTTTCGGTGGCGAGAACGGTGGTGTAAAGGGCTCGACCGAGTTCGTTGACGGCAAGGATGTCGAGGCGGTTGTTGAACACCACCGCCGGCAGGTGGTCCATCGAGTCCAGCAGTACCCGAATCCCGGGGCTGACATTGTCCTTTGCCGTGGTCTTGCGGCGTTTGCGAGCCTCGGGGGTGAGTGCGGCGAGCAACCGCTCCAAGTGTGCTCGTTCGTCCTCGTCGAGTCTCAGCACAGTGGCGATAGCTTCCACGATGGCGGGTGAGGGGCCGGTGGCGCGGCCGCGTTCGAGGCGGATGTAGTACTCGGGGCTCACTCCGGCCAGTAGTGCTACTTCTTCGCGTCGTAGTCCTTTCACCCGCCGTCGGGTGCCGGTCGTGGGAAGTCCGGCCGTGGAGGGTGAGACTCGGTCACGGCGCGTGCTGAGGAATTCGCGAACCGCGGTGCGCGCCGCCTCCTTCTCGTCCATGTTGTCGAGCATAAGTGCTGGCAGGACACTTGAGGGGTCACTGTGAGTACCCCTCTCGGCAGGATCTGTCTCGACTGCACGACGCGGTGTTGTCTGGAGGCAGGGATACACCGAAGCCGCGCCAGGTTGCACTCGGCGGGCCGAGGTGGCCGTCCCTTCCATCACCACCGTCGAAGGAGTCGACTGATGAAGCACGCTTCTCTCGGAGCTCTACAGGTATCCCGGATCGGGCTCGGTGCGATGACCATGGCCGGGACCTACACCACTGGTGGAGACCTGGACGACGACGAGTCGATCCGCACCATCCACCGTGCACTGGACCTGGGCGTCACCCACATCGACACCGCTGAGATCTACGGTCCCTTCCACAGCGAAGAGGTCGTCGGCCGGGCGATCACCGGCCGCCGCGACGAGGTCGTCGTCGCCACGAAATTCGGCTTGGTCTCGCACTCCGGTGGCGGCCCCCGCGTCACAGACAGCAGCGCGGCGAATGTGAAGGCCGCCGTCGAAGGGTCTCTCAAACGCTTGGGCACTGACCGAATCGATCTCTACTACCAGCATCGCGTGGACCCCAACACTCCGATCGAGGAGACCGTCGGTGCGTTGGCCGAGCTGGTCGCCGAAGGCAAGGTGTTGCACATCGGGCTGTCCGAAGCCGCACCGCAGACGATTCGCCGCGCCCACGCGGTACACCCGGTGACAGCACTGCAGACCGAGTACTCGC
>NZ_JBHWZY010001221.1:0-1558 GCF_042727815.1 Nocardia sp. NPDC060220 | reverse complement strand
GTGTTGCGACCCGGCGGGGTGTTCGCCGGCTCGGACGGACTCGACAGTCCGCTGTTCCGGCTCCAGCATGTGGGTGACACGTGCGTGCCGGTCCCGGCGGATACGCTCGCCGACCGGCTGGCGGTCGCGGGGTTCACGGGCATCGACGTGGAAACCGGCTCACCCGCGCGTGATCAGCCCTTGGACGGACGCCGCTGCGGCTTGGGCGTGACAGTGCCCTCGGCCAGCCGCCGCGCGCTCACCAGGAACGCGGTATGGCCCTGCATGCGATGCTCCGGGCGCACGGCCAGGCCGACGACGTGCCAGCCACGCACCATCGACTCCCACGAGCGCGGTTCGGTCCAGCATTCCTGCTCACGCAGCGCCTCGACCACCTTGGACAGCTGGGTGACGGTGGCGACGTACACCACCAGCACCCCACCGGGAACCAGCGCCTTCGACACCGCGGGCAACGCGTCCCACGGCGCCAGCATGTCGAGCACGACGCGATCGACCTGCGGGCCCTCGTACTGCGCCACGTCGGCGATCGTGATCGACCAGTTCGCCGGCCGCTCGCCGAAGAAGGTCTCCACGTTGCGGACGGCGTGCTCGGCGTGGTCGTCGCGGATCTCGTAGGAGATCACCTCACCCTCGGGACCGACCGCGCGCAGCAGCGAGCAGGTCAGCGCACCCGAACCGGCGCCGGCTTCCAGCACCCGCGCACCCGGGAACACATCGCCCTCGTGCACGATCTGGGCGGCGTCCTTGGGGTAGATCACCGCGGCGCCGCGCGGCATCGACAGCACGTAGTCGGTGAGCAGCGGGCGAAGGGCCAGATACGGGGTGCCGTTGACCGACTTCACCACGGTGCCCTCGTCGTTGCCGATGAGGTCGTCGTGCTTGATGCCGCCGCGATGGGTATGGAATTCCTTACCCTCCTCGAGCACCACGGTGAAGAGGCGTCCCTTACCGTCGGTCAGCTGCACGCGGTCCCCGATAGCGAATGGACCGGTTCGTCTGGCCGTCATTGATCTCCCGTTCTTCGAATGGACCTGTCAGCCTGCCAGGCGCCGCCGTCCGCGCGATCGACGGGTCAGCTATTTCGCGGCGGACGCGCGATCGTGTCGGTGTGTGCGGTTAACCTGCGAAACATGTCAGCGCCCTTGTCCGTGCCCCTGACCGACGACACCGCCGACGCGCCGGTGCATCGGTCGCGTCCGGCGTTGTCGCCTTCGCGGGCAAGCGATTTCAAGCAGTGTCCGCTGAAGTACCGGTTGCGGGCGATCGATCGGGTGCCGGAACCGCCGTCGCGAGCGGCAGTGCGCGGGACCGTGGTGCACGCGGTGCTGGAAGATCTGTTCGGGTTGCCCGCGGCCGAGCGTCAGCCGGCACGGGCGGCCGAGTTGGTGCCGGGGGCGTGGGAACGTGTGCGCGCGGAGCGCGACGGGGTGGACGAGCTCGTCGCCGAGGGTGGTCCGCAGGCGCTGTTCGACGAAGTGCGCACGCTGGTCGCGAGCTATTACGAGCTCGAGGACCCGCGCCGATTCGAGCCGCACGCGCTCGAGGAACGGGTCGAGGT
>NZ_JBHWZY010001220.1:0-1559 GCF_042727815.1 Nocardia sp. NPDC060220 | reverse complement strand
CTTCGCTCGTCGCGCCGTGTGTCACGGCGACTCATGCAGATCGGGTCGGTACTGCCAGCAATACTTCGGCATCCTCGAAGGGTGTGCAAGGGATTGGACAGTTTCACATCGGCGATGTCGGCAGGTGTGGCGCACAAACCAAAATCCGGCCGAAACGCTCCCGAACCACCGGTTTTGTCTGATTCTTGATGACAGGGCGCCGCAGCCGGGTAGCGTGGCGACCCGCGAGGTGGTATCGGCCGCAGCGCCCATTTTTGCCCGCCGACCAGCTGGGTCGAACAGGCCGACGGGAAGTAGAGCACGGAGTTTGGTCAACGACGTCATCGATGTCAGCGCGGATTTCACGATCGCGCGTCAAGCGTTGTGGGATGTACTGCTCGATCCCCAGAGCTACCCACGCATGTTCACCGGGATCGGCAGTTGCGAACCGGTGGAACGTCCCGACGGCGCGGTCCACTGGCAGGTGCGGGTCGGGTCGGCGAGCGGCGGTATCCGCACGCACGAGTTCATTCTCGTGATCGGCCGCTGGTACGAGAGTTTCGAACTGCGCAGCCCGGTCCTCGGCAGTTTCGCCGCGATCCGCTTGCGTGGCGATCAGCAGCGCACGCGCCTCGATATCACCCTGTTCGCGACCGCGCGGATCCATCCCTTGCTCGAGCAGGGCGGCAACTCGCTGGTCACCGACTGGGTGAAGGCGGGGCTACGCCGTACCGCCGACTCGATCGCGGGCACCCGTTCCTCGGTGGTGGTCAACGCCGAACGCTCGATGGTGCGCCGCAATGCCGGCGTGGCGCGCAGCATCGCGGCCACCGGCCTGATGCGGCCCGAGCCGATGTCGATCGTGAGACAGCTTCGCTCCCTGTCGAAATGGGGCTTCAACCTGGCCGGTGGGTACGCGGCGGGCGCGGCGTACGAACCCGATCGGCTCGCGCTGATCGATGCGGGCGGTCATCGCACTTTCGCCGAGGTCGACGCCAGATCCACCGCGCTGGCCGCCGCGATGCACTCGATCGGTCTGCGCAAGGGCGACGCCATCGGCCTGCTGGCGCGCAATCACGCGGGCATGGTCGAAACCATGGTCGCCGCGGGCAAACTCGGCGTCGACGTGGCGCTGCTCAACGCGGGATTGTCGGGGCGGCGGATCGAGGAGATCGTGCAGCGGCACCGGCTGAGCGCCGTCTTCGTCGACGGTGCGCTGGAAACGCTGATCCGCTACCTGCACAGCGAGGTACCGCGCTACACCACCGACGACTGTCCGCCCGACCCCGACCGCACCACGATCGACGACCTGATCACCCAGGCGCACACCGACTTCCCGGTGCCTGCCCATCCCGGCAGGCTGATCGTGCTCACCTCCGGCACCAGCGGTTCGCCCAAGGGCGCGCGCCGCCCGCACGCCAAGGGGTTCGGCACCATCGCCGCGCTGCTCTCGCGGATCCCGCTGCGGGTGGAGGAGGTCATGCTCATTCCCGCGCCGCTGTTCCACACCTGGGGTCTGGCCGGGTTGCAGCTGAGCACCGCGTTGCGCGCCACCGTGGTGTTGTCGGACGGTTTCGATG
>NZ_JBHWZY010001219.1:0-1561 GCF_042727815.1 Nocardia sp. NPDC060220 | reverse complement strand
GCACTGGGACGTGCGGCTCGAGCACGACGGCGTCCTCGCCTCCTGGGCGGTGCCCAAAGGTCCGCCGACCGAGCCGAAACACAATCGGCTGGCGGTGCGCACCGAGGATCATCCCCTCGAATACCTGCACTTCCACGGCACCATTCCCCAGGGCGAATATGGTGCGGGGGAGATGACGATCTGGGATTCGGGCACCTACGTCACCGAGAAATGGCGCTCCGACGAGGTGATCGTCGAGCTCGACGGAGAGCGGGTGTCCGGCCGCTACGCCCTCATCCAGACCAAGGGCGACCAGTGGCTGATGCACTACATGCGCGACCAGACCCGTCGAGAGCCCGTGGTGGACACCGGTTTCCCGCGCGGACTGTCGCCCATGCTGGCCACCGCGGGCGAAATCGAATCGCTGACCCCCGTGGACTGGGGCTTCGAAACCAAGTGGGACGGTTTCCGGGTGATCGTCGAGATCCACGACGGCACCGTCACCGTCCGCAGCCGCGCCGGCAACACGGTGACCGCCCGCTATCCGCGCCTGGCCGCCCTCGGCGAGGAGCTGGCCGGGCATCAGGTGGTCCTGGACGGCGAAGCGGTGGTTCTCGACGACGCCGGGCTCTCGGATATCTCGGCGTTGCAAGCAGATTCGGCCCGGGCGGTGTTCATCGCCTTCGACGTGCTCTACCTCGACGGCACCTCGCTGCTGCGGAAGAAGTACACCGACCGCCGGGCGGTGCTCGAGGCGCTGGGCAGATTGTCGCCGTCGATGAATGTCACCGCGCTGCTGGAGGGTTCGGGCGCCGAGGCGATGAAGGCCAGTCGCGCGCAGGGGCAGGAAGGGGTGGTGGCCAAGCGGCTGGAATCGGTGTATCAGCCGGGCAAACGCAGCCAGACCTGGCTCAAACAGCGCAACTGGCGCTCGCGCGAAGTGGTGGTCGGCGGGTGGCGGCGCAGCGACAAACGGCCGTTCAAGTCGCTGCTGCTCGGCATGCCGCACGAAGACGGCCTCATCTACGTCGGGCGGGTGGGTACCGGATTCGGAGACGAACAGTCGCGTCGGATCGCGGCCGAGCTCGACGGACTGCGGCGCAAGACGTCCCCGTTCACCAACGAGATGACCGCCGACGAATGCCACGACGCGCAATGGGTTACCCCGAAGCTCACCGGCACCGTCCGCTTCCAGGCGTGGACCGATACCGGACGGCTCTGGCATCCCGTATGGGACGGTGTGACGAGCTCGCCATGATGATGCCCACCGTGAAAGC
Source organism: Nocardia sp. NPDC060220 (assembly GCF_042727815.1). Classification (NCBI taxonomy): domain Bacteria; kingdom Bacillati; phylum Actinomycetota; class Actinomycetes; order Mycobacteriales; family Nocardiaceae; genus Nocardia; species Nocardia sp. NPDC060220. The sequence goes on along the minus strand of NZ_JBHWZY010001219.1, from coordinate 305 downwards.
TGCGATGTTGCTACGGTAATCGCGTTGGACCCGGTATCGAATCAACGAGGAGTGCGCGGTGGATTTCAAGAACCTGGCGGGCAAGGCGATGGACCTGGCTGCCCAGCATGCGGACAAGGTCGACGGCGTGATCGACAAGGCGGGTGACGTGGTCGACGAGAAGACCGGCGGCAAGTTCAGCGGCCAGGTCGACTCCGCACAGGACGCAGCCAAGAACGCCATCCGCTGAATTTCTTGGCGGCTGGCGCCGCGGGGTTTTCGGCCCTGTGGGCCTCGAATCCGAGGGGCGATACCGCGCCTTCGGC
>NZ_JBHWZY010001218.1:0-1562 GCF_042727815.1 Nocardia sp. NPDC060220 | reverse complement strand
GTGTCCACGTACGGGTCACGGGCGATGAGGGACAGATTTCGATGCTTCGGGTACACCCAGCGGTACTGCCGCAGGTTGACAGGTACATAGGAGACGCACAATGGCTCGAATCGCCCAGACGACGGGTACTGAGCACACCGCCATCCTCGGATTGGGCGTCTACCGCCCGGCTCGGGTGGTCACCAACGACGAGGTAGCGGGGCCGATCGACTCCAGCGACGAGTGGATCCGCACCCGGTCCGGCATCCATACCAGGCGCTTCGCCTCGGACGAGGAAACCATCCAGTCCATGAGCGTCGCCGCCGCGCGCGACGCGATCGCCGCCGCCGGGGTGCAGGTCGACCAGATCGATTGCGTCATCGTGGCGACGTCGACCCATCTCATGCTCACCCCGGCCATCGGCCCACGCATCGCCACCGAGCTGGGCATGACCGGCGCGGCCGCCTTCGACATCTCGGCGGGCTGCGCCGGGTTCTGTCACGCGGTGGGCATGGCATCGGACCTGGTCCGGGCAGGCACCTCGAATCACGTGCTGGTGCTCGGCGTCGAAAAACTCACCCCCACCGTCGACTTCACCGACCGCGCGACGGCCTTCCTGTTCGCCGACGGCGCGGGCGCGGTGGTCGTCGGCCCGTCCACCGAACAGGGCATCGGCCCGACCGTGTGGGGTTCGGACGGTACTCAGCACCACGCCATCCGCCAGACCAAGGACTGGGTGGAGTTCTTCGACGAGATCGAGGAGAAGGGCACCGACGCGGTGCGCCCCTATCTCACGATGGAGGGCACCGCGGTGTTCCGCTGGGCCGCGCACTCGCTGGAGAAGGTGTGCCGCGACGCGATCGACCGCGCGGGCCTGACCACCGGCGACCTCGACGCGATGATTCCGCACCAGGCCAACGGCCGGATCATCGAGATCATGGCCAGGGTGCTCGAGCTACCGGAGCACTGCGCGCTCGCCAACGACATCGAGGATTCCGGCAACACCTCGGCAGCATCGGTCCCCCTCGCGATGGAGGCGCTGTTGCGCAAGGGCGAATCGAAGCCGGGCGACACCGCGCTGCTGATCGCCTTCGGTGCCGGGCTGTCCTATGCGGCACAGGTTGTCGCCATGCCCGCCTGGAAATAACCGATCAGCAAATTCTCACAAAACCGGGGTGGCCTGCGCCGAAGCAGGCCACCGACCGGTTGGCTCGCCGTGTCCACCTTGTCCCGCTTGCACCAACTCGGACATGCTGGCAAACTTTTCGCTACCGACGTTTGCTGATCGACGAAGCTCAGCCTCCAGCGTTCCCGTCGTCAACCCGAGGTGATCGGCCGTGAAACTGCGCTCACTCCTGCCACGCAGGCACATCAACGAGGTCCCGCTCCTGCCGAGCATCGGACCGGACGACGCCTTCGCGCTCCCCAGCGCGTTCGTGCCCCGCGGCACCCGTCTCAAACGCGAGGAACGCCTCGAACGATTGCTCACCCCCACCGAACTAGACCTCGTCCTCCACCACCAGCTCTGACGGCTACCTCACAGCAGGGGGATACTCGATCGGGTGAGCACTCCCTCGGTAACC
>NZ_JBHWZY010001217.1:0-1565 GCF_042727815.1 Nocardia sp. NPDC060220 | reverse complement strand
GGATCTGGGCCGCGTCGAATCGGAGCTGGCCACAGCCGGTTTCGTCGCCGCCTGCACCGACGACGGCAGCCGGGTGATCGCGGCGATACTCCCCCGCCCGGCGGCGTCGGCGACCTCGCGCCGAGCGCACGGGGTGGCGGCCGCGCGACTGATCGCCCAGGTGTCGGGCCTGCCCGCCACCGCGATCAGCGTGACCGTCGTCGACGAGCTGCCCCGGCTGGCCACCGGCAAAATCGACTATCCGGCGGTGCGCGCGCTCGCCACCACACCGGCGAGCCCGGGCGACGATGTCGGCGCGATCTACGCCGACGCCCTCGGCCTGCCGATCGAGACGATCTCGCCCGCACACAGTTTCGCGGACCTGGGTGGCAGTTCGCTGAGTTACGTCACCGTGGCGGCACGCCTCGAGCGGGTGCTCGGTACCCTGCCCACCGACTGGCCACAGCGTTCGATCGCCGACCTGGGGCGAGCTCCCCGTACCCGCGCCCGCTTCGGCCGGGCGCTCGACTCCTCAACGGCTCTGCGCGCGATCGGGATCGTGCTGATTCTCGGCTCGCACATCCAGCTGTTCGAACTCTGGGGCGCCGCGCACGTGCTGCTCGCCGTGGCGGGCTACAACTTCGCCCGGTTCGCGGTGAGTTCCGCCCAACCCGCCCGGCGACTGCGACTCACCGGGCGGGCCGTGGCGATGATCGCGGTGCCGACCGCGCTCTGGGTCCTGATCACGATGGTCTGGCAACCCGGCTATTACAGCTGGCAGAATGTGTTGCTGCTCAACAAGATCCTCGGTCCCCGCAATGACACGGCGGGACACCTGTGGTTCCTGGAAGTGCTCGTGTACTGCACCGTGGCCTGCGCGCTACTGATCCGGGTCCCCCGGATCGACGGGTGGGAGCGGCGGGCGCCGTTCTGGTTCGCCCTCGGCCTGCTCGGCCTCACTCTGGTCTTGCGCTGGCATTCGTTCGGGCTCTATCCCGAACGCGATATCGCGTTGTCACCGCTGGCCTGTTGGTACTTCGTTCTCGGCTGGGCCGGAGCGAAGGCGACGGCGGTCTGGCAGCGGCTGATCGTCAGCGCCGTGCTGCTGGCTTGTGTGCCCGGATATTTCGGCGTCACCGAGCGGGAACGCCTTGTCATGGCGGGCATTCTGATCTTGATCTGGCTGCCCGCGCTGCGCGTGCCCGCCGTCGTCGCCGTGGTGGCGGTGGCGGTGGCCGACAGCTCGCTGTTCGCGTACCTGCTGCACTGGCAGGTGTACCCGGCGTTCGGCGACCAGCGATTGCTCGCACTGGTGGCCTGCCTGGCCGCCGGAGCGGCCGCTACCGAGATGGTGGATCGGTGCAGGCATCGGATCCCATGGCTAACGTTCCAGGGTCTTCGCCCGCCTGCTGCGCGGCGCGATGCTGGTCCAGGGCGGCTCGGACTACGTGCTCGCCGCCCACTCGCTGGGCATCCGCAAGCGCCGCATCGTCCTCACCCAGATCATGCCGAACTCGCTGAGCCCGGTGATCGTCCAGGCGACGCTCTCGCTGGCCACCGCCATCATCGAGGCGGCCGCCCTGTCC
>NZ_JBHWZY010001216.1:0-1565 GCF_042727815.1 Nocardia sp. NPDC060220 | reverse complement strand
GTCGAGCAGACAGGGCGAACTCGACAGCCTCACCGCGCAGAAACGCAGCCTCGACGATCAGGTCGCGCTGTCGACGCTCACCATCACCCTCACCGCCGACGACAAGAACGCACCCGGCGACCCGGACAACTTCTGGGACGGCATCGTCTCGGGCTGGCACTCGCTGATCGACTGGTTGCAGGACGCGATCGTCTTCGTCGGCAAGGCCGTACCGTGGCTGGGCTTCCTCGCGGTGATCGGCGGATTGCTGTATGCCGCACTGCGATTGCTGCGCAGGCGCCGTCGCACCGCAGCGCACGTGTCCACCGCTCCCGCACCCGCACCCGCACCCGCAGCGACCGCTCCCGCGCCTACCGCACCCGCAGCGACCGCTCCCGCGCCTACCGCACCGGCAGCCACCGCATCCGAGGTCGGCACATCAGGCGCACCCGAATCGGCAGCATCCGGGAAGGAGACCCCCGGTGCCCACAGTGCGGGCGACGATCAAACCGAACAGCCGTAAAGGCCCACTCGTCGAAACCGCCGAAGACGGCACTCTCACCCTCTATGTCCGCGCCCCGGCCGTCGAGGGCAAGGCCAACAAGGCCGCGATCGAACTACTCGCCGATCATTTCGGCGTAGCCAAGTCCGCCGTTCGGCTGACCGCCGGCGCCACCTCACGGTTCAAGCGATTCGACATCGACTGAGTCAGACCGCACCCGGAAAGCCCAGCTGCCGCCAGGCTTCGTACACCGACACCGCCGCCGCGTTCGACAGATTCATCGACCGCCGCCCCGGCAGCATCGGAATGCGCACCTGCTCGGTGATCTGCGGATCGGCCAGTACTTCCGCGGGCAGACCGGTGGGCTCGGTGCCGAACAGCAGCGCGTCGTTGTCGCGATAGGCGATATCGGTGAAACGCGTGGTGGCCTGGGTGGTGAAGGCGAACACGCGGCCGGGCCGGATCGCCGCGAACGCCGTCGCCAGGTCGGGATGCACGGTCACCACCGCGAGGTCGTGGTAGTCCAGTCCGGCCCGGCGCAGCTTGGACTCCGAGAGGTCGAAGCCGAGCGGTTCGATCAGGTGTAGCGCGCAGCCGGTCCCCGCGGCCAACCGGATCGCATTGCCGGTATTGGGCGGAATCACGGGCTCGTGAAAGATCAGGTGCAGCACAGCGGACCACTCTGTCATGCGCCACCCCGTCCGCGCGCAGGCGGTATCTGGAACAATCGGGCTCGTGAACGAGGCGGAGACGACCGGCAAGCACCGGGTCGCGCGGTTGAGCGCGGGGGAGCAGTACCTGCGCAGTCATCTGCCGATGACCGTGGTGACCGCGCTGATCGTGATCGCGGTCGGCTTCGTCGCGTGGGATCGGTGGCGTCGCGGCGCGCTGATCTTCGGCAGCGCCGCCCTGGTGGCCGCCGCGTTCCGGCTGTGCCTGCCGACCGTGCAGGTGGGATTGCTCGCCGTGCGCAGCCGCCCGTTCGACGTGGCGGCGCTGACCGCGCTCGGCAGCGCCATCGTTTTCCTGGCCGCCACGATCAACACCCTCGGCGTCAGCTGAGACAGAACCGGCCGCGTCGTTC
>NZ_JBHWZY010001215.1:0-1566 GCF_042727815.1 Nocardia sp. NPDC060220 | reverse complement strand
GTCACCGACAGCCGGTGCTTGAGCCGATCGAGCGCCGCCTCGACCTCCTCGAGCTGTTCGATGCTGAGCAGGGTGCGCGAGACGCTGGGCTGGGCGTGTTCACCGTCGAGGACGGCGACCTGATCCGCGGCGAAGCGGGGCATGGGCGAGCCCGGCGTACCGAGGAACTCGCGCCACACCGCCACGGCGGGGGAGTCGGGATCGAGTTCCTCAGCGGCGGCACGCTCGATGACGGCGTAGTCGGCCGGGCTGCCGAAGGTGGCCGAGTCGCGGATCTCGCCGCCGGTGGTGACCGCGGTGTAGAGGGTGCGCAGCTCGAGGATGAGCACGGCCTGGGAATAGGCGTCGAGCACCGAGTGGTCGGCGCCGACCAGGACGGTGAAGTCGCCGGTGTCGTGGGCCACCGTGGCCACCAGCAGATGCGGCCACACCAGTGCCGACAGACGCAATTCCAATGCGTCGCAGAGGTATTCGTTGATCTCGTCGCCGTCGGAGAGATCGGCGACCGGGGCGCCGGTGACTCGAACAGTGCCGGGGGCGGTGGTCACACGGTGGTAGCCGCCGTCGCCGGTGGGGGCGACGGTGGTGCGGAAGCCCTCGTGGCGGTCGTGCCACAGCCGCAGGGTCGTGGCCCAGGCGTCGGCGTCGAGTGGGGCGTCCATCTCGAAGATCGTGCCGATCCAGCGGCCGCGGCCGGGGCGGGCGTCTTCGGGGTCGAGGAACCCGAGGTACTGCTCGTGGACGCTGGCGAGGGGGCGTTCGTCGTCGCGCCAGGCGTCGGGGGAGGTGAGCTCGGGGGTCCAGATCACCAGGTCGCCGGAGCGGATCCGGAATTCGGAGAGATGGGTGTATTCCATGGCGGGTCACCTCATGGGGAGTGCAAGCCGAGAACGGCGCGACGGGGATTCGGTGATCGCGGGCGCGTCACCGGATGTTGCTCTGGATCCCGCACCGGACGTAGCTGGCGAACCCTGGGCTATTCGGAGTCTATAACTCTGAGAGTTTTCTGAAATATTACTTCTTCACAACTGGGCAGTGTGAAGAAGCTCACTTTCATATTTGTTCCGAATCACAACCTAGATCAGGTGCCCCTGGAGTAATGGGGTTTTAGTTCAGATCACCGGGCTGAACTCGGTCAGCACCGTGCCGTGCCGGATGAGGCCCGACAGACCTGGCAGTTCGACCGGTGGCGACCACGTGCGGAAGCCGTCGACACTGTCGCTGAAGAGGTACCGGCCCTCGGTGTAGGCGTCCAGGTAGATGCGGTGCCCACCGTCGGGAAGCCGGACGATCGACTGTCCCTCCCGTGGCCCGCCCCACCCCGCCCAGTCACCGGTGGCGACGAAGCTGTACGGCCCGAGCGGGCGGTCGGCGACGGCGAGTTCGATCAGCTTGGAGTCCTCGTTCTTCACGAACGCGAACAGACGTCCGTCCAGGCGGACCAAGGTGGTGTCGATATGGCCGAGTGAGCCGGGCCCTGCAGGGCCGAGCCCGAGCATCGGCACCGGCGGCGCCCAGACGGTGAGCCCGGCATCGAGCGGGATGAGCAAGTGCGGGGTGAAGCCG
>NZ_JBHWZY010001214.1:0-1573 GCF_042727815.1 Nocardia sp. NPDC060220 | reverse complement strand
GGTCACGGAAAACGGGGCGATCGTTCTTGCGCAGGACAACGGCCACACCGGACGCGGCAGCAGCTGCTCCACCGACCAGGTCCGAGAGCGACGCGTCGAGCGCGTGGGCGATCCTGGACGCGACACCGATCGTCGGGCTCTTCTCACCGCGTTCGACCTTGGACAGCATCGCCCGGCTGACCGACGACTGTGTGGACAGCTGTTCCAGCGTCAGGCCCGCCTCCTCGCGGCGTCGCCGTACGTTACGGCCGAACGCGCCTGCCAGGTCATCACGGTGCTGTGATTCGGCCACGTTTGCGTCTTGCTCGACCACCGTGCTCCTCGATCGATGGATACCTCGCTGCAGTGTAGACTTTCTCCTAAAGAAGATTTACTCTTCCATCGGAGAGAAGCGATACGCGCCCAACACGATGGAGGCTCCATGCGTTTGATCTCGAGTGGCCGGCACCATGCCACGTTCGAATTCGGCGGTCTGCAGGTGATCTCGTTGCGAGACGGGTACATCGACATGCCACCGACACGGCTCCGCGACGAGGACGGGCGCCCGCTCCCCGCGCTGCCGACCGCCGTGCCGCTGGCCGGCGACAACTTGCGGCTGTCGGTCAACGCCTTCTTCGTCACCGACGGCACGCGGTCGGTTCTCATCGACACCGGCGCGTCCGACGTTTGGCACGACCCCACCATGGGATTGATCTACGACGCACTCGACGAAGCGGGAATCGACCGGGCGCAGGTCACCGACGTCGCCATCACCCACAACCACGAAGACCACGTGAGCGGCCTGATCACGCCGGACGGTTCGGAGGCGTTCCCCGAACTCGAGCGGGTGTGGATCGGCGCGGGCGACACCTCGGTGTTCACGGGGCGGCTCGAGCCGATCCGCGACCGGGTCGTACCCGTGTCCGAGAAAGTCACGATCAACGACTGGGTCACCGCGATTCCGACACCGGGCCACACACCCGGTCACACCGTCTACGACGTCAGCAGCGCCACCGGCCACCTTCTCGTCTGGGGTGACACCGTCCACGTCCCCACGCTCCAATTCGATCAGCCGAACGTGACCTGGGAGTTCGACGGCAACCAGTCCCAGGCCCGCGCCGCGCGAGCGGCCCTGCTCGAACAGCTGACTCAACCGGACCACTTCGTGGCAGGCGCCCACCTCGACTCACCCGGCATCGCCCGCGTAACCCCCTCCGGCGATGGTTACGCGCTGGAATATCTCGCACCACCGATCGGCTGATCGAGCCTGTCGGCGCGGGGCCACGCTCGTCATGGCGGCCCAGGAGGCCGAACTCGCCTGCCAGCCGAGACGAACCGGGAACAGTTGGACTTCACCGGGCCTATTGACGAAATCGACGTCACGGGAGCGTCCAGAACACCCTTGTCACCAGATAGAAGAAGATCGCGGCGAGCGTCAGGAAACCCACCGAGCAAGCGAGTCCGACCAGGTCGGTGCGGGGATCGGGGCGGGGGTCCGATCGCATCCAGAATCCCAGCGCGCGGGTGACGACCGGCATCACCACCCAGGTCAGCAGGCTGACCGACAGGATGTTCCCGACCAGCAGGCTGATCC
>NZ_JBHWZY010001213.1:0-1574 GCF_042727815.1 Nocardia sp. NPDC060220 | reverse complement strand
ATCAACTCCTGGGGGTCGTCCTGCAATTCCAGCGCAGGGTCCGGACGGCTCTGCGGTGACCGGGCCTGCGCGTGTACTTCCACCCATCCAGGCTAGCGGTATACACAGATCCGCGACACGCCTCTACCGACAGCGTGTCAACAACTGGCTGAAATCCCGACCCATCCATGCCCTGACCGGTGACGAATCATCAGATAAGTGTGCGTCTATCTGCACGCTTATTCGCGGCTAGCCAGCTCACGCCGCACCAGACCTACCGCGAAGTGACGGACCCTGCGTGGTCCCGTCCCGCACCGTTTCGCACAGGGGAAGGCAAGACTTGTGGCAGCAGGATCTGTGGTAACCCTCGGCGTCAGCACCGAACGGGGAGCCGTGCACGCGGTGGCGTTCGCCGAATCGGGCGTCACTCTCACGGATCGGATGCTGCTGCGGCGCACCGTCCGTGCCAACGGAGACGGTAAGGCCGAAGTGGCGGCAGCGGTACACACCGCCCTCGACGCGATCGCGACCGAGCTCGACGACGAGCACGAGATCGCCGGGGTGGCAGTGAGTTACCGCGACGCCGTCGAACGGCGCGCGATCGTGACCCGCCTGGCGGAGACCCAATGGCGCACGGCCTCGCTGGTTTCGGCGAAATCGTCGCATCTGTTCGTCGCGGGCGCGATGACCTGGCTCGACGAGTTCGACAATCTGCTCGTCTACGAGGCGGTGCCGGGCTACCAGGCGATGACACTGATCGACCAGGGTCGGCACCGTGTGCTCGCCGCCTACTCGCAGACCGGCGCACCCACACCCGACGCATTGCGCGCCGGGGTGTCGGCGGGGTGGGATCAGTTCGAGGCGGCGTCGGTGAAGCCGGCCGCGGTGGTGCTGGTCGGCTCGTCGTCGGACGCACCCGCGGTGCGCGACGCGGTCGCCGGATTCGGGGTGCCGGTGCTGCCGTGCCGGTTGGCGCCGTTCGCGCCCGCCGCCGGTGCCGCGCTGGTCGCGCTCGGCGATACCGTCGTGGTGCCGATCTCGACCGGGTCGCGGTCCAAGCGGGGGACGGCGATGGTCGCCGCGGCGGCGAGTGTGCTCGCGGGCGGGCTCGTGGCGGGTGGTTCGTACGCGGTGATCAACAGCGGGCCGCCCGCGGTCGACAACACGGCCGTGTCGTCGGAGCCCGGTGCCGCGTCGGCGCCGGTCATTCCGCAAGCCCCCCAGACACATGAAGCCGCCTCGGTGGAGTCCGGGTCGAGCGGCGGTGTGGGTTCCGGTAGCGGGTTGCAGGTGAGCCCGGTGGAAGAATCGCCCACGTCGCCGTACGAAACGGTGTCGCCGAATCCGCAACTGGTGAACCCGGGCGAGTTCCCGCTCGACTACCCGACCCAGCTGTACGGGGACGCGCCACAGGAAGACCCGCTTCCGCTCGAACCCGCTGTTCCCGTGGTTCCGCAGATTCCCGCCGCCGCACCGACCCTGCCCGGCACCGGCATTCCGCTCGGGATGCAGCCCGCGCAGGCGCCCATGCCGCAGGGCCCGCACACGGCGTCCGCCGACTGATCGTCTCCACCACGAAGGGGCAGCGCACGCGC
>NZ_JBHWZY010001212.1:0-1576 GCF_042727815.1 Nocardia sp. NPDC060220 | reverse complement strand
GAATTCATGTACGACATTCGACGCCTTGTCCTGTTGCGCGATCTCGCCGAGCGAACCACCATGACCGCCGTATCGGAATTGCACGGGATCACTACCTCGGCGGTCTCGCAACAGTTGCGCATTCTCGAAGAGGAAGTGGGCGCGGTGCTCACCCGCCGTGAAGGCCGGGTGTTGCGCCTGACCCACGCGGGCCGGGTGCTGGTGGACTACACCTCGCGGATTATCACCGCGCTCGAGGAAGCCGAGAGCGCGGTGGCCGCCACCGCCGAGGCCATCACCGGTGTGCTCACCCTGGCCACCTTTCGCACCGCGCAGACCCGGCTCGCGCTGCCCGCCGCGGCGAGACTGATGAACGAGAACCCCGGCCTGCGGGTGCAGGTGGTCGACCTGATTCCGGTGGACGCGGTGCCCGCGGTCCGCCAGCAGGAGGTCGACATCGCGATCACCTATTCGTACTCGTTCCGGGCTCGGGATCTGCCGCTCGGGCTGTCCTCGGAGTACCTGTTCGACGATCCGCTCGTGCTGCTCGCCCCACCCGGCCTGCGGGAACGGGCCCGCCAGCAGGGCTTGTCCGCGGTGCGTGACGCCGACTGGATCGCCGCCCGCGACGGCGCGCCGTCGATCGTGTCGGTGATGTACGCCTGCCGTGAGGCCGGGTTCGCCCCGCGGATCGAGCATCGCAGCGGCACCTTCGCCGGGATGGCCGAGATCGTCGACCACGGGCTGGGCGTGGCGGTGGTACCGGAGATGTCGGTACCACCGGAGTACCGACACCTGATCGCCTGCACCATTGCCAACGGGTCGCGCCAGGTCGGCGTGACCTACCGGCAAGCCTCCCTGGAAAGGCCCGCTGTCGCCGCGGCCATACGCATGCTGCGCACCATCGCGGCGCCCGAGCAGTTGGCGTCCTGATCCCGGTCGACGATCGAGAAAAACTGAACGAATCCGGTAGGCCGGCTGTCTTGTTCGGTGACATCGGAGGTTCCGATACTGGATTGCGGAGACCGAACGTGGAAAGGAGGTCTCGTGGAATTGCCGAATATCCGGATCGAGGCAGCCACCACGGCTCCGCCCTGTCGTCGCTGATTTCGACGATCCACTTCATCGCGCCCCGATTCCCTTTCCGGTGAATTCCGGTGCGCCGCACAGATCTGCGTTCGACCGCCGCCGAGCGGTCGTGACGCGACCAGGAGAGTGACACCCGCATGACCGCTGTGGCACCAGCACACACCGTGCACGGTCTCGACGAGGACGCGTTCGCCGACGCGCTCGCACTGATCGCCGATCGCGCCGCCGAACACGACCGGGCGGGGGCCTTTCCGTTCGCCGCCTTCGAGGCGCTGCGCGCGATCGGCGCGCCCGCGCTCACGGTTCCGGTGGAATACGGCGGTCTCGGTGCGGGTCTCGCCGAGGCGGTCGAGGTGATCGAACGCGTCGGCGCCGCCGACCCGTCGGTCGGACTGATCCTGCAGTGGAACTACACCAACCATCTGAGCCTGCTCCGCGACGACAGCCCGTGGCCCGCCGAACTGAAGGAACTGGTGCTGCGCTCGGCCGCGACGGACGGCGCGCTGAT
>NZ_JBHWZY010001211.1:0-1577 GCF_042727815.1 Nocardia sp. NPDC060220 | reverse complement strand
CCCAAAACAACTGCGGGTGCGTGCGTCGCCTGCCGCAGATCAGCGAAGTCGCCGTGGTCGGCGTCCCCGACCGGGAGTTCGGTCAGCGGCTGGCCGCGTTCGTGGTGAAACGCGAAGGGGCGGGACTGGATTCGGACATGGTGCGGACCTACATCCGCAACCGGCTGAGTCGATTCTCGGTCCCGCGTGATGTCACGTTCCTGAGCGCGCTGCCACGCGGGGAGACCGGCAAGATCCTCAAGCGGGTGCTCGTACCCGGGTCAGCGCTGAGCGAGTAGCAAGCGCACCGCACGCTCGATCGTCGCTGATGCCTGCTCGCCCGACAGTCCGCGCCGGTCCTGCAGGTGGTGGCGCGTCGGCCAGGCCAGGGCGCCGTCGACCAGATCGAGCAGCTCGTCGTCGAGTTCGCCGTCGGAGCGCGACAGTTCGGGTGCGAACAGCGCGGCCAGTACGGCGCGGATGCGTTCGTCGGTGCGCCGCATCCGTGCGTCGATCGCGTCGATCGATCGAGATTCCTGCAGACCGGGCAGCCGGGGCACGCGCTGCAGGTCGAAGATCGCGGCGCTCTGCGCGACCGCGACCCTGATCCGCTCGGCCAGGGCAGGCGAGGGGTCCGCGACGACCAGGCGCCCCTCGACCATCTCGGACTGGCGCTCCGTCGCGGCCACCAGCAACGCTTCGCGGTCGGGAAAGTGCACGAAGACACTGCGTTCGGAGGTGCCCGCTCTGGCGGCGATCTCGCGCGCGGTCGGTGCGAAATCGCCCGCGGTCACCGCGGCGAGCAGTCCGTCGATGATCGCTTCGCGCGTTTTCGCGGGATCGCGCCGCCGCCGCGGCGCGCGCGCCTGCCCCGCGCCCGCCGCGGCGTCCTGCTCCGATCTCATCGACCCATCACAGCACAGTTCGCTGTCGGCCTACTTGCTCGGCTCCGGCGCGGTCCGGTTCATCACCGAGTGCTTGCGCGAATAGGCGAAGTACACGATCAGCCCGACGACCAGCCAGCCGAGGAAGCGCACCCAGGTCTCCCACGGCAGTGACCAGATCAGGTAGGCCGAGAAGCCGATCCCGACCAGCGGGATCACCGGCATCAGCGGCAGCCGGAACGAACGCGGAGCATCGGGCCTGGTGCGCCGCAACACGATCACCGAGACGCACACCACGATGAAGGCCATCAGGATGCCGATATTGGTGAGCTCGGCGACGGTGTTGATCGGCAACACGCCGGCCAGGATCGCCGCGCCGAAGCCGACGATCCAGGTGACCCTGGTCGGGACCTTGCGGGTGGGGTGGGTCTTGGCGAACCAGATCGGCAACAGCCCGTCGCGGCTCATCGCGAACCACACCCGGGTGACGCCGAGCATGAAGGTGAGCACCACGGTGATGATGCCGACGATCGCGCCGACCGCGATGATGTTGGCGACGCCCGGCATCCCTACCGATTCGAACGCGGTGGAGAAACCGCTGGTCGGGCTGATCTCGGTGTACTTCTGCATACCGGTGAGCACGAGCGTGGCCAGCACGTAGAGCACCATCGCGATCGCCAGGGAGTAGATGATCGCCTTGGGCAGGTGCTTGCG
>NZ_JBHWZY010001210.1:0-1579 GCF_042727815.1 Nocardia sp. NPDC060220 | reverse complement strand
GCGCACTGTGCTCCTGCGACGGCTGGCACGGACGAACCTGGCTACGCACCGATCTGTCCGCCGACCACGCCCCCTCCGCGCGGGTGCTGCATTGCTCCACCGGACGGCTCGACGCCGACCTCGCCCGCCTGGTCCTGGCCGAATGGGACTATCACCAGCTCGAGATGCAGGCGCTGATTCCGGTGCGCCTGGCGTTCGAGGACACGGCGTCGGCACAGCGGCGCCTCGTCGAAGCCGTCCGCTTCGTGCGCGCGTCGGGCGCGTCGTGGGAAGCGGTCGCCCGGGTGATCAGCGCGCCGTCGGCGGAAGCGGCCGAATCGCGATTCAGTACTTGGACATCCCAGGGGCACAGCGCGGCGGAATTGCGCATACCGTAATACCCGCCGATTCGGCCATTCCGCTCAGCCTGAATTCAATGATGGTCGCGGCGCGTTCCTGCTGGTTTCGTGTGACGAGATCGTCCAGGTTCGAGCGAGAGGCCTCCGTATGTCCGTCCATGACGCAGCTGTACCCGGGAGCGCGGTGCGGGTGGTCAAGCTCGGCGCCCACATCGGCGCTCAGGTCGACGGGGTTCGGCTCGGTGGTGACCTGGACGCGCGAACGGTGGCCACCATCCGCGCCGCGCTCAGCGAGCACAAGGTGATCTTCTTCCGGGGCCAGCACCACCTGACCGAGGACGGGCAGTACGAGTTCGCGCAGTTGCTCGGCAACCCGACCACCCCGCACCCGACGGTCACCTCCGCCGGTGCGAAGAGCCTGGCCATCGACTCGCACCAGACGCGGTCCAACGTCTGGCACACCGATGTCACCTTCGTCGATCGTGTCCCGCAGGCCTCCATCCTGCGTGCGGTCGCCCTGCCCAGCTACGGCGGTTCGACCACCTGGGCTTCGACCGTGGCCGCCTACAACTCGCTGCCGGAGCCACTCCAGCGACTCGCCGAGAGCCTGCGCGCGCGGCATTCGAACCGCTACGACTACGCCGCCGAGATCCAGGACCGACCCGCCGATACCGACCGCGACTACCGTCGCGAGTTCGAGTCCACCTATTTCGAGACCGAGCACCCCGTGGTGGAGGTGCACCCAGAGACCGGTGAGCGCGCCCTGCTGCTCGGCTGCTTCGTCAAGGAGATCGTCGGGCTGTCGAGCAACGAGTCGCGGGCACTGTTCCGGCTGTTCCAGGACCGGATCACCCGCCTCGAGCACACCGCCCGCTGGAACTGGTCGCTGGGCGACGTCGCGATCTGGGACAACCGGGCCACCCAGCACTACGCCATCGACGACTACGACGGCAGCGAGCACCGCAGGCTCACCCGCATCACGCTGGGCGGTCCGGTCCCCGTCGGGATCGACGGCACCGCGAGCACGGTGATCGCCGGCGACGCCGAGCCGTACACCGCACCGCTCGAACGTGCGGCATAACCATCATCGACCGCCACCAGCTCGCGCGCGTCCCCGGGCGAACACCCGGAATCGACTATCCTTCGACGGCACATTCGACCGTTGATCACGCGCGAACAGGTACCCACTGGCCCAGTCCGACGATGGGAATGCCGTGAATTTGTGGAGCTATGTCCAGGAC
>NZ_JBHWZY010001208.1:0-1589 GCF_042727815.1 Nocardia sp. NPDC060220 | reverse complement strand
GAGTCTGCCTGCGGGCCGCGCCGCCCACCTTTGTCGATCATTGCTCCATTCAAGCCGCAGATCTGCTTCGGCGCACCGAACTCGGTCCACAGCGCGTTGCGCGACGCGCGAACAGCGGGGGATGTCCGGTGGGGTGCGACAGTGCCGGCGGTTTGCTCGGTGGAACGGAAGTGGCGAAGAATACCCAACACGGGTCTGGTCAAACGGCGAGGTAATGCTAACCTAACCAAGCAAAGTTAGGTCAGCTTTACCTTGGAGGATCGTTGTCGTCGACGGAACAACCCGTACGGGTGGAGTATGTGACCGACCCGGCGGCAGCGATGTCACGTCTGGCCGTCTCGGATCGATTCGGTGAGTACGTGATGTACGAACAGCCCGGTGTGTGGGTGTTTGCCGCCGATCCGCTCGGCAGCGTGGAGCTCGACGCCGGTGAGCTGCGCACTGTCTGGGGTGGTGAGACCACCGCTCGCGCCTGGACCGGCAGCCCGGCCACCGCCATCGATACCGCGCTGGCCGACCTGCCGCTCGACGGCCGCAACGCCTACGGCTGGATCGGCTTCGAATTCTGCGCCTACTCGCTGTCGGCGACGCACTACCTCAATCCGCTCACCTCGCTGGCGCACCTGATGATTCCGCGAATCGAGGTGCGCGTCGACGCCACCGGCGTGCGGATCAGCGGCGCCACCCCGAGCGAGGCGTGCGACATCCACGATCTGATCGCCGGCTCGCAGGGCGTGGACCTGCCGGTGCCGACGCCGGTCGACGTGCGATCCGACTCGACGAACTACGAACAGCGCGTGGCCACGGCGGTCGCCGAAATCCGTTCCGGCAGCTATCAGAAGGTGATTCTGTCGCGCAAGGTCGAGCTGCCGTTCCCGGTGGACGTGCCGGCGACCTATCGCCTCGGCCGCGCCAGCAACACGCCCGCCCGCTCGTTCCTGCTGCGGCTGGGCGGGCTCGAAGCGGCCGGGTTCAGCCCCGAGCTGGTGGCCTCGGTCGACGACGATCGCATCGTCACCACCGAACCGCTGGCGGGTACGCGGGCATTCGGGCTCGGTGCCGAAGCCGATGATGCCGCCCGCGCCGACCTGCTCGCGGACCCGAAGGAGATCGTGGAGCACGCGATCTCGGTGCAGACCTCCTTCGCCGAGATCGCGGAGGTGGCCGTGCCGGGCACGTCCGCGGTCTCCGATTTCATGGCCGTGCGCGAGCGCGGCAGCGTGCAGCACCTGGCGTCCACCGTGCGTGGCACCCTGGCCGCCGACCGCACCGCGTGGGACGCGCTCGAGGTGCTGTTCCCGTCGGTGACCGCCTCCGGTATCCCCAAGCGCGCGGGCGTCGACTCGGTGTTCCGCAACGACCACGATCCGCGTGGGCTGTATTCCGGTGCGGTGGTCTGCGTTTCGCCGACCGGCGCGCTCGAGGCGACACTGGTACTGCGGGCGATCTACCAGACCGGTGAGGGTGCGTGGTTGCGCGCCGGTGCCGGAATCGTGGGGCAGTCGCGCCCCGAGCGTGAGTTCGAGGAGACCTGCGAGAAGCTGGGCAGCGTCGCGCCTTACGTGGTCAAGGCTTACAAAGCCTGATCC
>NZ_JBHWZY010001207.1:0-1593 GCF_042727815.1 Nocardia sp. NPDC060220 | reverse complement strand
CCGCCGACCAGCGCCGACACCGCGGCGATGCCGCTCAGCCGAGGCTGCGCCGCCGGGGTGGCGGCGGGCGCGGGATCGTGGGATGCGGCGGGCGCGGTGATCCCCGGGATGGCGGGCAGTCCCGGAATGGCGGGCAGACCCGGAATCGTCGGCAGGCCGGGCACCGTCGGCACGGTGATGCTCGGTAGCGCGGGCAGACCGGGAATCGGCAGTACCGGTGCCGGTCCGGCGGACTCGAGGCGCTTCGGCAGCATCTGTGCCGGATACTCCTGCGGCGGTGCGACTTCGGGCACGGACGGTCCGCCGCATCGGGGCCCGGCCATCGCACCGTAGTGCGGGCAGTCCTTCGCGGTGTATTGCTGGAAGGGTGTGAACGTCACGTCCATGCGCCAGGTCATCTGTTTGCGCGGGCCGAAGTTGAACACCTGCTGCAACCTGCGGAACGACGTGTTGAGGTTGGCCGCCGTCGACTGGAGCGCGCCGGGATCCTTGGCGATGCCACCGAGCAGCTGGTCCAGGCCGGAGACCAATTCCTTGCCCGAATCGGGATTCGCGGCGAACAGGGCGTTGACCGATTCGATGGTGGAATTGCCCTGGGTGAGCAGCTCCACCAACTGGGTGCGGTGCTCGTTGAGCGTGCGCGCAGAGGTCACCGAATCGGCCAGCACTCCGACCAGCTCCGGTGCCGACTGGCTCAGTGCCGTTGCCGCCTGACCGAAATTGCCGAGCAGGTGGCCGATTTCGGGGATCTGGTGGACTGTGGTGAGCCAGGTATCCAGGCGCTCCACCGTGGAACCCGGCACGCGGCTGCTCGGGTCGAGCGCGGCGGACAGGGTGGCCAGCACCCGGCCGAGCTTCTCGGGCTGGATGGTGGCGAGCACATCGCGCAGTGTGTTGAGTGTGGACTGCAGCGCAATCGTGGCGGCGCTGGTGTCCTCGCGGATGGTCGCGCCCTCGCGCAGCCCCTCGGCGGTCCCCCCGTTGTCCACGAGCTGGAGCGAGGAGACGCCGAAGATGTTGTCGGGTACGACGCGCACGGTGACCGTGTTCGGAATCGTCTGCGCGAGGCCCGGTTTCAGCTCCAGCGTGGCGTGCTGGCGTTCGCCCTTGGCGACCATCTCCACCGAGCCGACCGAGCCGACCAGCATGCCGCGGTACTTCACGTCGGCACGCTGGGGTAGCCCGTCGCCGGTGCTGGTGAGGTCGGCGCCGACCACCACCGTGTCCTCGAACTCGCCGTTGTAGCGCAGTGCGAGCAGATACAGAGCGACCGCGAACGCGGTGATCACCGCCAGTCCCGCGAGCGTGAGCTGCAGGGGTTTGGGGCCGCGGCCGCTGAGATCGAGAATCATTCGATCGACCTATCCCGAGATCCGGAATCCGGGGTCGATGCCCCAGATCGCAAGGGTGAGAAACAGATTGGTGAAGACCATGACGACGATGACCATCTTGATGGCCCGGCCCGCCGCGACCCCGACGCCTTCGGGGCCCCCGGAGGCGACAAAGCCGTAGTAGCACTGGATGAACGCCGCGATGAGGACGAACACCACTACTTTGAAGATCGAATAGAACACGTCCCCGCCCAGCAGGAAC
>NZ_JBHWZY010001206.1:0-1603 GCF_042727815.1 Nocardia sp. NPDC060220 | reverse complement strand
CTTGTGGACCGGGCCTTCTCTTCGGGGTGACCGACGGGACTCGAACCCGCGACATCCAGGATCACAACCTGGTGCTCTACCAACTGAACTACGGTCACCATCACCGGTGAATCACCGGCGCCGTCGATACTAGCGTGACTTTGGTGCCAGGCCCTAATCCGCTGGTAGAGGGCTTGAACCGGTGACGTCCACGGCCTCGGTGGCGGCCTGTGCGGCGGCGGCGATCTCCGTGGTGGTCGGCCCGGGCAGCGGGACGAACGCGGTGCGGCGGTAGTACTCGAGTTCGCGGATGGATTCCTTGATGTCGGCCAGCGCGCGGTGGGCCAGGCCCTTCTCCGGCTGACCGAAGTAGATGCGCGGGTACCAGCGTCGGCACAGTTCCTTGATCGAGCTAACGTCGACCATCCGGTAGTGCAGGTGCGCGTCCAGCTCCGGCATGTCGCGGGCGATGAAACCGCGATCGGTGCCGATGGAGTTACCGCACAGCGGCACCGTGCGCGCGGTGGGCGCGTACTCGCGGATGTAGTCGAGTACCTGCTGCTGGGCCTGTTCGAGAGTGACGGTGGAACGCCGAACCTCTTCGGTCAGACCGGATTTCGCGTGCATGGTGGCGACGACCGGTGGCATGCAGGCCAGGGCGGCGTCGTCGGCGTGGATGACGATGTCGACACCGTCACCGAGAATGTTGAGGTCGCTGTCGGTTACGAGCGCGGCGATCTCGATCAGCTTGTCGCTGTCGAGACGGAGCCCCGTCATTTCGCAATCCATCCAGACCAGGAGTTTGTCTGACACGGGAGCCACCCTAATGGTGGGCCCGGGAACCTGGTCGGCAGGTGTGTCGCGTGGGCGAGGCGGACCGGGTTTGCCGTCGACATCCCCGGATGTTTGCCGACCGGGTGACGTGCCCGGATACAGTTTGCCTGGAATTGACCGCAGACGTTTCGAGCATTTCTTGCGTACGTGCCAGTGAGCAGACGGAGGACGCGCGAATGACCACCCCACAGGAGAAGGCGGCAGCGGCACGCAAGGCGGCCGAAGACGCGGCCAGGGTCGCCGCCGAGGCCATGGCGGCCGCGGAGGCCGCCGAGCAGGAAGCCGCGGCGGCGAGCGCGGCACCGGCCACGGACAGTCGACCGGCGGCCGAGGGCAGCGAATCCGATTCTGCGAGTGAGGAATCCGCCTCGAAGCCGGCGGCATCCGGCGCGGCAGCGCAGATCGCCGAGGGCTACGCCTTCAGCGGACCCGCACTGGAACTCGGCACGGTGATGGTCGACGGCGTGGCCGATCCTGATGCGCGCGTGCGTATTCCGCTGCGGATGATGAACCGGCACGGTCTCGTCGCCGGTGCGACCGGCACCGGCAAGACCAAGACCCTGCAGGGCATCGCCGAACATCTGTCCCGCGCGGGCACCGTCGGATCCCCGTCCCGCGCGGGGGCGGGCGCTCCGGGTGGCCTCGCCCGTGGAGGCGGCGGTCAGTCCACGCCTTGGCCGCGTCACCCTCCACGACGAGTGCGCATCCCGCCGCCGACAGCAGTGATCGCGCCCCGGCTACTTCCCCGCGCAGGTCGATATTGCGGTAGCCGCGCACCAGGGTGCGCATC
>NZ_JBHWZY010001205.1:0-1608 GCF_042727815.1 Nocardia sp. NPDC060220 | reverse complement strand
CCGCGGGCTTGCTCCGCTCGGCGGGTGTCTTCGTCCTCCCCGCGGTGGCGGTCTGCCCGTCGGCGGCTCCGGTGGGGCCGTCGACGCCGGCCGTCGCAGTACGCCCGGCCTTCTTCGAGCCCCGGGTTGTCGCGGTGGGTTCGGTCAGCGGGCCGGGAACTTCCGGCATGGCGTCGGCCGAGGTGAGCACCGCGCCGGAGCCCATGTCGGCCACGATCCGGGACAACTCGTCGGCTGATACCTGACCGGCCGTGCGAACGAATTCACCCAGCGCGGCGCCCAATTCGGCGGGACGGCCCAATCCGTCACCGTGCCAGAACGGCAACCGGCCGGGTAGCCCGAACGCCGGTGACACCAGGACCCGATCGAAGGTGATCTCCTCGATCCGCCAACTGGTCGCACCGAGCGCGAACACATCGCCCACGCGCGACTCGTAGACCATCTCCTCGTCGAGTTCACCCACCCGCGAAGCCTTTTCGCCCACCATGAACACCGCGAACATCCCACGGTCGGGGATCGCGCCACCGGAGGTCACCGCCAGGCGCTGGGCGCCGGGACGGCCGGTGATGGTGCCCGCGTCGCGGTCCCACACCACGCGCGGACGTAGTTCGGCGAACTCGTCGGACGGATAGCGTCCGGCCAGCAGGTCGAGCACCGATTCGTAGGCCGAGCGGGGCAGGTTCGCGTAGCTGCCGGTGGAACGGACGAGATCGAACCAGGCGTCGACGTCGATGGGTTCGAGCGCGCAGGCCGCCACCGTCTGCTGGGCGAGGATGTCGAGCGGGTGCGCGGGGATCTGGAGCTTCTCGATCTCACCGGTGAGCATGCGCTGGGCGGCGACGGTGCAGTGGATCACGTCGGTGCGGTGTTTGGGGAACAGCACGCCACGCGAGATCTCACCCACCTGGTGCCCGGCCCGCCCGACCCGTTGCAGCCCACTGGCCACCGAGGGCGGCGCCTCCACCTGGACCACCAGGTCCACCGCGCCCATATCGATGCCGAGCTCGAGGCTGCTGGTGGCCACCACGCAGCGCAGCCGACCGGTCTTGAGGTCGTCCTCGATGATGGCGCGCTGTTCCTTGCTGACCGACCCGTGATGGGCGCGCGCCAACAGGTGCTCGGCCCCGTGGATCACCTCGGTGGACGGCCCGAGCTGGGCGGGTGGCTTGTGCTCGGTCTCCACCGGCTCGCCGAGACGGGCGGCATAGGTCTCGTTGAGCCGCGCCGTGAGCCGTTCGGCGAGCCGCCGGGAGTTGGCGAACACGATCGAGGACCGATGCTCGAGCACCAGGTCGACGATGGCCTCGTCGACATGCGGCCAGATCGAACCCGGCTGATCGGAGTCGCCGCCCGGATCGGTCATATCGGCCACCGGCACCCGCACCGACAGGTCGAAGGTCTTCGGTGCGGGCGGCCGCACAATGGTGATCGGCGCGTTGCCGACCAGGAATCGCCCGACCTCCTCGGGCGGGCGCACCGTCGCCGACAACCCGATTCGTTGCGCGGGCTTGTCGGTGAGTTGATCCAGCCGGGCCAGCGACAAGGCCAGGTGCGCACCACGCTTCGACCCGGCGATGGCGTGCACTTCGTCGACGATCACCGTGTTGA
>NZ_JBHWZY010001204.1:0-1609 GCF_042727815.1 Nocardia sp. NPDC060220 | reverse complement strand
CCATCACCGTGCACGCGGACCTGCTGGAATCCCGGCCCGAGGTCGTCGTCGGCTTCCTCGCGCAGAGCCTGCGCGCCGCCGACTGGGCCGCCGGTGATCTCGACGGGGTCCGCGCGGTGTTGCAGCGCGAAACGCTGTCCGGTCCCGACGGCGTCGCCGCGGCCTACGGTGACGAGTTCCATCGCGGCCTGCATCCCTCGCTCACCGCCGAACGCGTCGAACTACTCGGCGTGCAGAAGCAGTTCCTCTACACCCACGGCTTCCTGGCCGCCGATTTCGATCTCGAATCCTGGGTCGCCCCCGAGCCGTTGGCTCGCGCGCGGGAACTCGTCGCCGCCGAGCGGGTGCCCGCATGACCGAGTTCGTGTGGCGGCTGCCCAGCCGCGGCGACGGTCGGCGCGCCGACCCGGGTCTGCGCGGTCGCGGAGGCTTCGGCCTGCCGACACCTCCGCTCGAGACCACCGACGTGCGTCCGGGTCGCTTCGGTCCGTTCGACGATCTCGCCCAGATCGTCGACGCCGCCGAACTGAACGGGTTCGACGGTGTGCTCGCGCCCTACGACCCGCTCGGCGAGGAGTCCTGGATCGTGGCGGCCGCCGCCCTGCGCGCCACCCGCTATACCCGGGTGACGGTCGAATTCCAGCCCGCGTTCGGCACGCCGGTGTACGCGGCCAAGGTGTCGGCGACCCTGCAGCGGCACTCGGCGGGCCGATTGAACTGGCGGTTGGCTGTCGACACCGACGCCGCCGAGGCCCGTTCGCGCGGCGATCGTGTCACCGGCGACGAACGCTACGACCGCGCCGCGGAATTCCTCACCGTCGCGCGTGGGGTCTGGAACGAGAACGAGATCGGCGCAGCGGGATTCGCGGGCACCGGCTTCGACTACGCGGGCCGGTACTACGACGTCATCGACGGGGGATTTCGCGGCATCCTGTCCGGTCTGCCGTTCCCGACCGTCCACCTGAGCGGCACGTCACCCGCCGCGCTGGCCTTGTCGGCCGCGCACGGCGATGTCCATCTGTTCGCCGAGCGGGCCGACGGAATCGCCTCCGCCGTCACCGAACTGGGGGAGCGGGCCGCCGCGGCGCGACGCCGGGTACGGGTCGGTCTGGAGCTGCCGATCATCGCCAGGGAGACCGAGGACGAAGCCTGGGCCAGGGTCCACCGCCAGTGGGACGAGCTCGACCGCCCCGATACCGCCGCCGACCACGCGCTGGGTGATGGACGCTGGGCGGGCTTCGACGCCTTCGGCTACGACCGGAGCATCGGCCTGGTCGGCAGTTACGAGCAGGTGGCGCACCAACTCTCGGCCTACGAGAGTGCCGGAGTGCGGACCTTCGTGCTGTCCGGCCACCCGAACATCGAGGAAATCCACCGCGCGGGCGAACACCTGCTGTTCCTCGCCGACCCGGCAGGCCGCACCCTCCCCACCGCGCAGGAGCTCACCGCATGACCATCGACGTCTACTGGCGCATCGGCATGGAAGGCGACCACGCCTCCCTGCGCACCCCGCGCCGCTACAACCGGGGCAACGCGGGCGGCTACGGGCCCGGAAATATCGCACCGGCCATCCGCGACGGCGCACTCGATCAGTACAGCTATCTCGACC
>NZ_JBHWZY010001203.1:0-1614 GCF_042727815.1 Nocardia sp. NPDC060220 | reverse complement strand
GGTGGATCTGATAGAGATCGACGTGGTCGACGCCGAGTCGGCGCAGGCTGTCGTCGAGCGCGGTCATGAGCCAGCGGCGTGAACCGCCGCGATGATTGCGCTCCTCGCCCATCGGCATCGTCGCCTTCGTGGCCAGCACGAGGTCGTCGCGGCGACCCGCGACGGCCTTGCCGACCAGCTCCTCCGATTCGCCCTGGCCGTACATGTCGGCGGTGTCGATGAGGTTGACGCCGCCGTCGATGGCGACATCGATCATGGCGGTGACCTCGTCCTGGGTGGAATTTCCCAGCTTGCCGAAGTTCATCGCGCCGAGCACGAGCGTGCTGACCTGAACGCCGGTACGGCCCAGAGTGCGGTACTGCATGGCGGTTCCTCCCAGATGGGCTTGGTTCGGCTCGCCGGTTCTGGCATCCTCGACCAAGCGGAACGATGTTCCGCTAATCAACATACGGAACACTGTTCCGTTTAACAAGAGGGAGGTCTCGTGGCCGACAACCCGACCGAGGCGCCGCGCCGACGCGCCGACGCCCGGCGCAACCAGCAGGCCCTGCTCGACGCAGCCGCGGCCGCCTTCATCGCCTCGGGCGTCGATGTCCCCGTCCGCGAGATCGCCGCCCGAGCAGGCGTCGGCGTGGGCACCATCTACCGCCACTTCCCCACCCGGGCCGACCTCATCGTCGCCGTCTACCGCCACCAGGTCGAAGCGTGCGCCGAAGCCGGCCCCACACTCCTGGCCGCCCTCGGTTCCCCCCACGCCGCACTCGGCGAATGGATGACCCTTTTCGTCGACTTCCTCACCACCAAACACGGCCTGGCAGAAGCACTTCACTCCGACGCGACCGCCTTCGAAACCCTCCACACCTACTTCCTCGACCGCCTGGTCCCCACCTGCGAAGCCCTCCTCACCGCCGCCGTCACCGCAGGCGAAATCCCCGCCGGCACCGACCCCTACGAACTCCTGCGCGCCGTCGGCAACCTCTGCATCGGCGGCGACACCCCCCGCTATCACCCCCGCCGGATGGTCGCCGTCCTCATCACAGGGCTGAGCGTGAAGTAGCCGACCAGAGCGCAGGCCGAGGACACTCTCGCGCTGACATACCCGAGCGGCGGTGAGCAGGTGGTTGTCGTCGGCACCAATACGCAGAAGGGCCGAGCGATGCCGACAGCCGCCACCGAGATCGGGGCGGAGCAGCGTGTCGCGTTCATCCAGGCGGACCCGCGCCTGGTAGCCGAGAAGTGGCCGGCCATCCTCGACCCGTCCGGCCCTGGCGGCAACCCGTCCCGAATCCGCTGGGAGAAAACGCAGTTCAGGAGGGGAAGTGGGGCGGGTGGGGCTCGAACCCACGACCAGCGGATTATGAGTCCGCGGCTCTAACCGACTGAGCTACCGCCCCTCGCCGCGGGGGTCTCCGCGGGCGAGTCGCATGGTACCCGGCGAAGTGCGGGGTTGACCACTCGACGCGGCGGTCGTGTCGGACCGGCGGGTACGAGAACGGCGACCGGAGTCGCGGCTTCCGAGAAAGACGCGGCGACCGATCGCCGTGGTGGTGCTGCACCCGGGGGTAGGGTTTACGAGCGTTCAGCTCGCTGGCCTCCCCGCGCTCGTACATCGCG
>NZ_JBHWZY010001202.1:0-1616 GCF_042727815.1 Nocardia sp. NPDC060220 | reverse complement strand
GTTCGCCCTCGGTTACAGCCACCCGGTGCCGATCGAGGCCCCGGCAGGCATCACCTTCGCGGTGGAATCGCCCACCAAGTTCTCGGTGTCCGGAATCGACAAGCAGAAGGTCGGTCAGATCTCCGCTGTCATCCACGGACTGCGTAAGCCCGACCCGTACAAGGGCAAGGGCATCCGCTACGCCGGCGAGGTCGTTCGCCGCAAGGTCGGAAAGACGGGTAAGTGATCATGGCGCAAACTGCTAACCAGAAGGCGAAGCGGATTCCGCTGGGCAAGGACGCTTCCACGAAGCGTCGCCTGTCGAAGACCCGCCGTCACTTCCGTCTTCGTAAGAAGGTCGAAGGCACCACCGAGCGTCCGCGCCTGGTGGTCAACCGCTCCGCGCGGCACCTGCACGCTCAGCTGATCGACGACTCGGTGGGCAAGACCATTGCCGCCGCTTCCTCGATCGAGGCCGACGTGCGTGCGCTCGAGGGCGACAAGTCCGCCAAGGGCGCGAAGGTCGGTCAGCTGATCGCCGAGCGTGCCAAGGCTGCCGGTATCGAGGCGGTCGTGTTCGACCGTGGTGGTCACGACTACCACGGCCGTATCGCGGCGCTGGCCGATGCCGCTCGTGAAGGTGGGCTGAAGTTCTGATGACTGTTATTTCGAACGGAAGGAACGTCTGATGCCGGGACGTCAGCGGCGTGACGGCGGCAACGGACCCGCCGGACCCAACAGCAACTCCAACAGCAACGCCGGAGGCCCCGAGGGCAACCGTCGTGGCGGTGGCGATCGTCGCGGTGGCGGCGACCGTCGTGACAACGCGGCCGAGAAGAACCAGCTCGAGCGCGTCGTCGCGATCAACCGTGTCTCCAAGGTCGTGAAGGGTGGTCGTCGCTTCAGCTTCACCGCCCTCGTGATCGTCGGTGACGGCAACGGTCTGGTCGGCGTCGGCTACGGCAAGGCCAAGGAAGTTCCCGCGGCCATCCAGAAGGGTGTCGAGGAGGCTCGCAAGAGCTTCTTCCGCGTCCCGATGATCGGCTCGACCATCACTCACCCCGTTCAGGGTGAGGCGGCGGCCGGTGTGGTCATGCTGCGTCCGGCTTCGCCCGGTACCGGTGTGATCGCGGGCGGCGCGGCTCGCGCCGTGCTCGAATGCGCAGGCATTCACGACATTCTGGCCAAGTCGCTCGGTAGCGACAATGCGATCAACGTCGTTCACGCGACGGTTGCCGCGCTCAAGATGCTCCAGCGTCCCGAAGAGGTTGCCGCTCGTCGCGGTCTGCCGATCGAGGATGTCGCTCCGGCGGGCATGCTGCGTGCGCGTGCAGGACAGGGAGCCTGACATGGCTGATCTCAAGGTGACTCAGATCAAGAGCACGATCGGTGCCAAGTCGAACCAGCGCGACAGCCTGCGGACGCTTGGTCTGCGGAAGATCCGCCAGTCGGTGGTTCGTGAGGACAACGCTCAGAACCGCGGTCTGATCAACGTCGTGCGCCACCTCGTAACAGTTGAGGAGGTCTAGACATGACCATCAAATTGCACCACCTGCGAGCATCTTGAGCGCGGCAACCGTCGCGTGAACGACGTTGATCGCATTGTCGCTACCGAGCGACTTGGCCAGAATGTCGTG
>NZ_JBHWZY010001201.1:0-1617 GCF_042727815.1 Nocardia sp. NPDC060220 | reverse complement strand
CCCCCAACCTCACGATCACCACGTCCTCGGGAATCCTGGCAGGCGAGGAGATCCTCGGGTGGTTCCACGCGGCGGCTGAGCGCGCCACGGTCCCCGCGTAGGCAACCGAAAACCCGGGCGCCGCAACGGCACCCGGGTTCGACGTGCTCAGTAGTGCTGCTGCTGACCGGCCAGCTGCTGGGCGATCACGCCCTGAATGCGCTGGAGACCGCCCACCGTGACGCCGCTCTGGAGCTGGCCCTCGATGGTGCGCACCAGGGCGTTGTCGCTCATGATCTTCTCGGTCGACTGGATCAGCACCGTGCCTGCTCCGGTGAAGTCGAACTGCCGCTCCTCACCGGAGTTGGCGCCCATCCTGGCCGCACCCGCCGCGAGGAAACTGCCGATCCAGCCCTGGTCGTAGTGGTGACTGGGCGACGGGCAATCGGCCCAGCCCACCAGGGATTCGGGGTCGACGCGCAGGGGCGGTTCGGCGAACATCACCGGCCCGTTCGACGACGCGAGGAACTTGCCGGTGCCGATCAGCGTGAGGAATCCGGGCACGATCGACTGCTTGAGCGCCAGTCCGGGCTCGAAGGCCAGCAGGTTCGCGCCGCGGATGGTGAGGTTGCCTTCTTCGAGGTCATAGGAATTGATGTCGTAACCGCGGTCGCCGATGATCAGCTTGCCGTGACCCTGCGCCACCACGTAGTCGCCCGCGAACAGCGGCGCGGAGAACTGGCTGCTCACCATGTGCATCAGGCCGCCCTGCAGCCCGTGCGTGAGCATCTGGAACTCGATCTGCCCGTAGTAGGCGATCATCGCGCCCTTGCGCATGAACCAGGGTCCGGTCAGGTCGATGCAGTAGGCGTAGCTGTTGCCCGGAATGTTGTCGCTGGCACCGAGATTCATCGGCGAGAGGATTTCGCTCATCGGTTCACAACTTCTCTTCGGAGGCCTGCACATACACCACACCCTGTCCGTGGCAATGCAATTGCATCGCCTCGCCCGCGCCGCGACCCACCGCGTCGCGCCAGCTCATCGCGGACTTCAGCTCGGTCTGCACGTTGCCGTACGCGGCGACGAACGCCTGCGGGTCGACAACGATCGGATTCGGTCCGCCCACTTGCAGTTCCAGGAAGCCGCCGTGCGCGAGCAGCACCGCCGAACCCTGTCCGCTGAGCTGGGTGGTGAACATGCCCTGCCCGGTCGCGACGCCCGCCGCGGCGCCGCGCAGCGCGCCCATCAGACCGCCGCCACCACCACCGCTACCGCCCGAACTGGCGACCGACACCACCGAAGCCTGCAAACCGGCCGACTGCGCGAGCAGGCGTGAAGCCTCGGCCCGCAACACCGCGCCCGGTTGCATCTGCACCACGTGCACCTCGAGCCCGGCGAATCCGTAATGGACCTCACCGTTGCCCTGCGCCAGCATGGTCCGCTCGTGCTCACCGGCCATCATCTGCCCGGCCATCCGCATCAAACCGCCGCCGCCCATGCCCTGACCGGCGCCGGGAATCTGGTGCGGTGCGAACGCGACCTGACCCGTGTAGAACAGCATCGCGCCGGAACGGGCGACGACGCCACCCGCCTGACCGACGTTGACTTTGACTACCTTGCCGTTGACCTTCTCGAACA
>NZ_JBHWZY010001200.1:0-1621 GCF_042727815.1 Nocardia sp. NPDC060220 | reverse complement strand
GCTCGACCGCTGAGTGTTCGGTGATCCCGGACGATTCCACCGATAGAAAGAGAGAGTTCGCGCTACATTGTCTCAATGGTGGACGTGAACGACGCACGCCGGTTCGTTGTCATCGGGGGTGGGCTGGCCGGGCTGGCCGCCGCCGTATGGCTGGCGGAAGCCGGTGAACAGGTGACCCTGCTGGAGCGGCGAGGTCGGCTCGGCGGCCGCACGCAGGCGATGCGGGTCGCCGAGGTGGACGACCTCGCCGACAACGGCCAGCACGTGGTGGCCAGCGGGTACCGGAGCCTGTGGCGGTATCTGGAGAGCGTGGGCACGCGGCACCACGTGGAATTCCCCGGCGCGGGGAGCCTGCGCTGGCCGGGTGGTCGCGCAGTCATGTTGCACACCAAGGGTTTCGCGGCCGTGCGCACACTGATGGGTGCGCATCCCGACGCGGGACCGCTGGAGCGGCTGCGTGCGCTGCGTTCCGCGCTCACCTTGGTGCGCCAAGCGCTGTGGCAGCCTGCCTACCTCGCCGACATCACCACCGACGAGTGGTTCCGGCGGCTGGCGATGCCGCCGAAAGCGCGCGAGGCCCTGTGGGATTGGCTCGCGCTCGGCATCGCCGCGGAACCGGTGGACAGGGAGTCGGCGAAGGTGTTCGCCGACGTGCTGGCCACCGGGGTCCGGATCGGGATGCGGACGCGCACAGGCGTGACGATCGGCTACCCCACCGTGGATCTGGACACCCTCTACATCGCCGGTGCCGAGAAGGTTTTCGAACGCCACGGGGTCGACGTGCGCTACCGGGCGGTGGCCCGCAAGGTCGTCATCGTCGACGGCAAGGCGACCGGGGTGCAGCTGGCGGACGGCTCGGTCGTCGACGCCGACGCGGTGATCTGCGCGGTTCCGAACACCAATATCGGCGGGCTCCTCGACGACCTGCCCGAACACGCCGAAATCTACGCTGCCGCAGACAAACTGGGTTTCACCCCGATTGTGAGCACGAACCTGTATCTGGACCGGCCGCTGAAAACCAAGTCGGCCATGGAGGCGCTGATCGGCGGCACCGGAGTGATCGATCAGGTCTTCGACCGGCAGCGCATGCATCAGCGCGCGCCCGATGGCACCTGGCTGTACTGCCTGACGACCAGCGGCGCCTACGAGCAGATCCACAAGAGCAACAGCGAGATCGTCGCCGAGCAAATGGATCTCATCCGCCGCTATTACCCGGAAGCCGCCGACGCTCAGGTCGTCACCGGCCATGTGGTGAAGATGCCGAAGGCGACCTTCTCCCAGGTTCTCGGCACCGACAACCTGCGCCCCGACCAGCGCACCTCGGTCCCGAACCTGATGCTGGCCGGCGATTGGACCCGCACGGACTGGTGCGCCACGATGGAAAGCGCCGTCCAGAGTGCCGAACGCGCCGTCGAAGCGCTGCTCGCGCAGCCGGAGTAGACCGGCCGCGCTAGTCGAGGGCCCAGGTGACGCGGACGCTTGCGCCGACTTCGGTTTCGCCGGGGACCACGGGAACCGGGGAGCCGGCCCGGGCCATCAGCATGGGGGAGGAGTCCATTTCCGCGCTGATGTCGTAGGCCCGGGACGTCGGCGGCGAGGTGTCCTCGGTGATCTGGAGGAC
>NZ_JBHWZY010001199.1:0-1624 GCF_042727815.1 Nocardia sp. NPDC060220 | reverse complement strand
GCCTGCGCCGGTCTGGAGCGGCCGCGACCGACGCCTTGGCCCAGTCGGGCACGCCGAGAGCGGCCAGGTCGGCACTGGCGCCCGCGGCATCGAGTTGCTCGTAGGTGACGCACTTGGCGGCGGAACCGGCGCCGAGGCAGCTGGCGGCGGCGATCTTGGTGTAGATGCCTTCCGTAGGGGCGCCGGTGTGGACGTCGCGCCGGTTGTGCAGCTGACGCCCCTCCGAGATCACGACGTTGCCGACGCGCGAGTCCTTCGACACCAGCGAGGTCACCGCGTGCGCGGCGGGACTGTTCTTCTGCACCGCGTAGTACCCGGGCTGCACGCTGTTCATGTTCGAATTGCGCACGGCCGCTTCGTAGAACGCTTCCGAACTGGCGACGACACCCTTTTCCTTCATGGTGTCGGCGATCTGGGTGGCGGTGTCACCAGAGTGCACCTGGACCACCACGAGTTCGCCGGGCGGGCCCGCGAAATCCTCGGCGGGCGCGAGACTGCCCATCAGTTTGTACCCGGCGAAACCTGCGGCGGAGACGACCAGCACGACGAACACTGCCGCGATCACCCACATATTGCGGCGGCGCTTCTTGCGCTCAGCCGCCTTCCGCGAGGCGATCCGTGATTTGGCGCGTCCCGACGGCTTGTTCCGGCCGGGCGGCTTGTTCCGGCCGGACCCCGCGCGAGGACGGCCACGCTCGGCCGTCGCGGCGCGCTGCCCGACGCGGCGCGGCGGAACGGCCGGCTCCGGCTCGGGTTCCGGTTCGAGGACGTCTTCCAGGATCTGGTCGTCGTAGACCTCGTCCTCATAGCGCGGGATGACGTCGGTGCCGTCCTCGTCCCACTCGCCGCGATCCGGCGCCGCGTCCTCACGCACTGTGCGGGCATCGAGCCCCCAGTCGTCGCGGCGGGGGTAGCGCCGATCAGCTTCCCGAGCCCGGTAGCGTTCCTCGGCCCTGGTCCATCGGTCGGTCATGCATCGTCTCCGACCCTCGCCGTATCTGCTGCGTCCTTCAACACCGAACTCCGCTCGTCCAACCATCCTTGCAGAATCGACACGGCTGCCGCCTGATCGATCATCTGCCGCTGGCCACGTGCGCGAACTCCACTGTCGCGCAGCGCACGTGCAGCAGACACCGTAGTCAAACGTTCGTCGGAAAGGCGTATCGGAATCGGGTCGATCACCCGGCGCAACTGCTTGGCAAACTTACGCGCGATGGTGGCCGCGGTGCCGTTTTCGCCGCGCAGCGTGCGTGGCAGACCGATGATCACTTCGACCGCTTCGTATTCCCGCACAATGTCGGCAATTCTTGCGATATCGGCGGGTGGGCCCGCGCGCCCACCGGATTTGGCGCGCGCGACGGTCTCGACGGGGGTGGCGAGGATGCCGTCGGGGTCGCTCGAGGCGACTCCGATGCGCACGCTACCGACGTCGATCGCGATCCGGCGGCCCCGACCCGGGTCGGTCTCCGGGTCGGGGCGGTCGGCCGATTCCTCGCTGGACGAACCAGGGGTGGTCATCAGCCGGCGAGTTCGGCCACCCGGGCGCGGACCGCGGTCAAACCGGCCGGGATGCCCGACGGATCCGAGCCCGGCGCGCGGGGGCGCCGCCTCGTCGGCTGGGACG
>NZ_JBHWZY010001198.1:0-1626 GCF_042727815.1 Nocardia sp. NPDC060220 | reverse complement strand
CATCATGGCGCCGCCGTCGCACCCCACGTGCGAGGCGACCAAGGTGACCACGGTGCCACCGGATGCGAGCGGCGCACCCGCGAGCTGCCACACGAGCCCGCGCTCGGGGTCGAACTCGACGGCGGCCTGCTCGAGGAACCAGTCGAGGACCCGCTCCTCGGGAATCGGGGTGTCCGACCAGCGCAGCGGCAGTGATTCGGTGGCGGGCTCCCAGTGCGCACGCGCGATCGGGAAGCGCGTGGTGCGGACCCGGCGCGCGATGAACCCGGTCGCCAGGTGCGCGTGCCAGTCGGCGAGCAGATCCCGGCTCAACGCGCTGTCGAAGCGGTACGCCAGCTGGTTGACCAGGGCGTTCGGGTAGAGGCTGTGCAGTTTGAAGAACAGATCGTCGTCGGCGGTGATCCGGTTGAGGTCGGTGGACACCGTGACAGCGGGGGCGATGACAGTCATCGAATGGCTCCTTAGCGGGAACGGAGAGTGCGCACGGTCAGCGGCGCGAAAACAGCGACCACGACCACCGAGGCGACCAGCGACCACCAGGCATCGGCGCCGACGGTGCCCTCCGCGGCGAGGGTGCGTACGGCAGAGACCAGGTAGGACACCGGATTCAGGTCCGAGACGTGCCGCATCCAGTTCGGCATCGATTCCTCGGGGACCAGCGCATTGGAGGCGAAGCCGAGAAAGGTGAGCACCAGCATGGACATGCCCTGCACGGCGGCTGGGCGGGCGATGGTGGCACCGATGAACGCGAACAACCAGCTGATGGCGGTGGTGGCGAACACGACCAGCACCGCGCCCGCCAGGAATCCGGCGGTGTGCGCGGGGTGGTAGCCCATGCCGAAGCCGACGATCACCACAGTGGTCGCGGCGATCAGGTAGCGCACGGCCCCGGCCAGCAATGCCCCGGCAACCGGGGCGGACCGGGCGATCGGCATGGCGACGAAACGGTCGAAGACACCGGAGTGGATGTCCTCGGACAATTGCACACCGGTGGCGACCGAGGAGGTGAGCACGATCTGGACCAGCACGCCGGGGATCATGATCGGCAGATACGCCGCCATGCTGCCGGCGATGGCCGTGCCGAAGATGCTGCCGAACAGCACCGGACCGACGATCGGCAGCAGAATGGCGTCGTAGAGCAGCTGCGGGCTGTGCCGGAAGGTGAGCAGTCCGCGCCAGGCCATCATCAGCGAATGCCGCAGGGCGGCAAGCTGACCGACACGGGTCACACGCGGCGCGCGCACCACCTGGAGCGGCTTGTCGACCGTGTGGGTCATGGTGGTCCTCGACCTTTCGCGAAGGGTGCTCATGCCGCGTCCACGGTGCGCGCGTGCCCGGTCAGCGACAGGAACACCTCGTTGAGATCGGGCCGGTCCACCGCGAAACCTCGCAGGGTGATGCCCTCGGCGCGGCAGGCGGCGACGATATCGGCGCCGCGTGTGACGTCGTGCAGTGCCACGGTCAACGTCCCCGTCGACGACCCTTCCGGGACGTCGCCGGTGATCTCCTGGATCAGCGCCTCGGCCCGGCGCAGTTCGGCGGTGTCGGGGATGTCCAGGCGCAGCACCTGCTCACCGATCGAGGACTTGAGTTCGGCGGGAGTGCCGTCGGCGACGAGCGTGCCAC
>NZ_JBHWZY010001197.1:0-1627 GCF_042727815.1 Nocardia sp. NPDC060220 | reverse complement strand
CCCCACGACGACCGAAAGCGCCAGGTAGAACGCACCTGCCAGGGCAAACACCGCCCCTATGGACACGCCGAGCATGGCTAGGTTTCTTCGACGTGCCATCTGTGTTGTCCTACTCATCCGCTGGACATCCCCGACCGACGTCCCACTCGCCTGACAGTTCTTACACGGCACACACGAACGTGTCGAATTGTGAATCTGCGTCTTTTA
This sequence comes from Nocardia sp. NPDC060220, assembly GCF_042727815.1. NCBI lineage: Bacteria > Bacillati > Actinomycetota > Actinomycetes > Mycobacteriales > Nocardiaceae > Nocardia > Nocardia sp. NPDC060220. Next base: position 1,420 of record NZ_JBHWZY010001197.1, on the reverse strand, counting down.
ACAATGCTAAACACTGGTCCACCGCCCAATTCGACACGGTTCACCGACAGCCGGAAAAGGATGCTATTGTCTGCCCGATCTCACTGGCGGACAACACGGTTCGTGCCCCGAGCAGCGGCACGCCGTTTTGCCGCGCAAACTTTCGTGATGCGTAAAGGAATTCCCTGATGAAACTCGGTTACTTCCCTGCTGCCACGCTCCTGGTCGGCGCCGCCGTCTGGATCACCGCGGGGACCGCCGCCGCGCAGCCGGTCGCACCGCCGCGCCCTGAGGTCACCACATCCGGGGTCGACCAGTCCGTGCACTACGAGGCCACCCTCACCGAGTTCTCCCGGGTGCTGACCACCACCGTCGCCGGCGGCACCTTCACCACCACCGACGACAACACCGCGGTCACCCTCGTCGCCGACTCCGGCGCCGTCGTCACCCGTATCCCGCTCACCTACCAGATCTCCGGCAAGGAGATGCGGGTTGCGCAAACGATCTCCGACAACGGCCGTCACCTCGTCCTCGCCCCGCAGGCGAGCGCCACCGGAATCGGCGAGATGCAGGCCATCAGCCCCATGTCCCAGCTGACCAACGAGATCAACCGCAACGTGGTCGGCGTCGTCGCGGGCGGCATCCTCGGCGGCCTCATCGGCACGGTCCTCGGCTTCGGCTTCCTCAGCATCATCACCGGCCCCGTCGGCCTGGTCCTGGGCGCCATCGCCGGCGGCTACGCCATGGGCGGCCAGCCCTTCCTCGACGCCGTCACCGCCGCCGTCAGCGGCCAGCCCTGATCTACCGACGCTCCCGGCCGCGGTATCCCGCGGCCGGGCGTTCCGATCAGCCGAGTCGTTGTGGTCAGGTACCCGGTCAACGGATAGCCGGGTACTGACCAGAGCGCCAATCGGACAGGCGTAGACGGATCGCGTCGACCATCGGAAGCGCGTCGGTGTCCGCACAGGTGACTTACCTACGCCACCGTGCTGGAGAGCGACCCAAACGGGTGGCGGACCCGGGTACTGGACGCCGTGCGTTGGTCTTTGGCTTGTTCCGGGATTGGGTACACACAGCCGTGTCGTTTGTCGCCAACCCGAACGGGCTGCCGTTCACGCACAGAGGCTCACAGATCAAGGGTGAGTCGAGGGAAAGTCGATAGCAACTACGCATTCACCGTTGTAACCGTCGAGGTCGTCGGCCAGCCAGCTTTCATCGGGCCGGATCTTGTGAAACCGGAACGTACCGTTGGTTTCGTCGGTCGCGATGATGCATCGCAGCGGAATCGACGCGTCTAGTTCACCAGCCAGTCGCCCGACCTCCCGCGCCAGTGCGATCCCCTGCCGAAGCAGGGTTCGCTGCGCGTCGACGCTGACGATCGGCCCTTCGGCGTACGTAGCCTCAACGGGCACAAAGTCTTCGAGATGGAAGCTGGTATGAG
>NZ_JBHWZY010001196.1:0-1627 GCF_042727815.1 Nocardia sp. NPDC060220 | reverse complement strand
ACCCTCGACGATGTAGATCTCGCACTTGCCCGGGTCCTTCGACCGGCAGTCGGCCAGCTTGCCCGGCAGTCCGCCCAGGTCGGTCGCCGACTTGCGACGCACCAGCTCGCGCGCCTTACGGGCGGCCATGCGGGCCTGTGCCGAGGACACCGCCTTCTGCACGATGGTCTTCGCGTCGGCCGGATTGGCCTCGAACCAGTGCTGCAGGTGCTCGTTGCAGGCACGCTGCACGAACGACTTGACCTCGGTGTTGCCGAGCTTGGTCTTGGTCTGGCCCTCGAACTGCGGCTCGCCGACCTTGACGCTCACGATGGCGGCCAGGCCCTCGCGGATGTCGTCACCGGTGAGGTTGCCGTCCTTCTCCTTGAGGAGCTTCTTCTCCTTGGCGTACTTGTTGACCACCGTGGTGAGCGCCGCGCGGAAGCCCTCTTCGTGGGTGCCGCCCTCATGAGTGTTGATCGTGTTGGCGAAGGTGTGGACCGACTCGGAGTAGCCCGAGTTCCACTGCATCGCGACCTCGAGCTCGTGGCCGGTGCCCTTGACCGTGTAGCCGACGACCGAGTTGTGGATGGCCGACTTGGTGCGGTTGATGTGGCGGACGAAGTCCACCAGGCCGCCCGGGTAGTGGTAGGTGCGGGTCTTCACCTTGTGCTCGACCGCTTCGGCGGCGACCTCCTCGGCGTGCTTGGGCGCCTCGGCGGTCTCACTGACCACTTCGTCGGTCACGTCGCCGACGGCGACCCGCTCGTCGGTGAGCTTGATGGTGAGGCCCTTGTTCAGGAAGGCCATCTCCTGCAGGCGCCGCGCCACGGTCTCGAAGTTGTAGGTCGTGGTCTCGAAGATGTCGGGATCGGCCCAGAATCGCACCGTGGTGCCGGTGACCTTGGTCGGCTCGCCCTGCGCCAGCTTGCCGGGCTTGGCGTCCTTGTAGGTCTGGGTCCAGTGGTAGCCGTCGACGTCGATCTCGACCTCGACCTTGGTCGAGAGCGCGTTCACCACCGAGATACCGACACCGTGCAGACCACCCGACACCGCGTAGGAGTCGGAGTCGAACTTGCCACCGGCGTGCAGCTGGGTCATGACGACCTCGATCGTGGGCACGCCCTGTGCGTGCATCCCGACCGGGATACCACGGCCGTCGTCGATCACCTCGACGCCGCCGTCGGCGAGCAAGGTCACCTCGACCTTGGTGGCGTAGCCGGCCATCGCCTCATCGACCGAGTTGTCCACAACCTCCCAGATGAGGTGGTGCAGACCGCGTTCACCGGTGGAACCGATGTACATGCCAGGGCGCTTGCGCACCGCCTCGAGGCCTTCGAGGACCGTGATGGAAGAGGCACCGTAGCCTGAATTGTTGCCCGATGCGTTGGAGTCGTTGGCAGCCACTTCTCGGTAGCTCTCCTTACTTGCTGATCCCTGGCGCAGCGATCCGGGCAGCACGCGCACGGCTCGGAAAGAGCCATCGAATATCACGGACTGCACAGCACGCGCCGAGGGTTCGCCGCTGGTTACGTCACCATCCTACTGGTAAGCCCAACTTACAGTGCACCTACGACACCCCTGGCTTCGCCGTGAATGCAAGAAATCGTCCGACCGCGAGGCGGTTCCGCCTCCTCGGGTATTTTGC
>NZ_JBHWZY010001195.1:0-1633 GCF_042727815.1 Nocardia sp. NPDC060220 | reverse complement strand
GGATATGCCAGTGCCCGCCCGCCGCCGCGGTGAGGGCGTCCAGGTCGTATCGCAGAACACCCTTCTCCCCCGCGGCCATATGCGCCGCCGCCATCTCTCGCGACAGCCGCCGATAACCCTCCTGGCCCCTGGCGAGGACCAGCAGATGCGGACCGTCAGGGTCGGGAGATCCAGTGCGCGGCACTGAGTCCGGCGCGTTCGCGTGCCCGTTTCGCGGCTCGGCCGAACCGCCAGCATCGCGCAGACCGCCGTCAGCCGTGTCCCCGCTCGGCCCATCAGTATCTGCTTCGCGCGCCTGCGTTCGACCCGGCATGAAACGCACCCCGCCCCTAGGGACAGACCGGCGCCGGACCGCATCCCCTCGGCCCGGCGCCGCCTCCGCATCGGTTCCCAGTGACAGTTCGGCACCGAAAACCGTTGGCATTCCCCATTCCCTGGCTGCCTCGGCGAACCGGACGGTCCCGTAGAACCCGTTGTGGTCGGTGAGCGCGAGCGCTTCCAGACCGAGCCGCACCGCCTCCTCCACCAGCTCCTCCGGCTGACTCGCCCCGTCGAGGAAGCTGTAGGCGGAGTGGGTGTGCAGCTCCGCGTAGGGCACCGTCGGGCCGGTCGGCCGGTCGAGCTCGGCGGCGTGGTACTCGCCGCGTTTGCGTGACCAGGCCGGACTGTCGCCGCCGTCGCCCGGGTGCAAGTCTTGCGTAGGCCTGCCGCTCGGCTTGCCCGAGAGCACCCGCTCCAGCTCCGACCAGGTCGGCGGACCGTTGCTCCAGCCCATGCACCCGCTCCTCTCACGACCCCCGCATCACCGCACCCTTTCCCCTTGGCGGACTACTCAATTCGCGGGCAAGCGCTCCATCGACCGCGATTCCAGCGCCGCCTCCACATGGCTCAGACCGGTGCGGATCACCGCGCCGTAGGCATCGTTGGCGAGCACATCCAGGTGCCCGCGCGCGATGGCCAATTGCATCCGCGCCATCTCGAAGTCACCGACGCGGCGATGACTGTCGGCCAGGTTCAGATACAGCGAGGGCAGGAACCCGCGCAGCCCCTCATCGAGCGGGATGCCCGGCCCGAACACCGCGGCCAGCGCCCGCTGGTCCCACAACAAGGCACCCTCCGGCAACTCCTGCACATCCGCCAGATGATGTGCCACCACGCAGCGATGCAATGGGTCGCCGCCTTCCCCTATCTCACTCCACAGCCTGGTCAGCGCCGCGCGCGCCGCATCAGGGTCGCCACCGCCGAGCCGTACCGCGGCATAGATGTCCGCCATCCGATCGTCCGCCATGTGCATCAGTATCGCACATACGTTCGAACATTAGCGAGAGCCACTCGAACATATTTTCGAGTTTTCCGGTGACCCTGGCCCTCGAACTTACTTTGGAGTAAGTTCGAGGCAACGAGCTGCAAAGGAGCAGTGATGTCTCAGGTTTCTCCAGGTGAACGGGGCCGCAAGCGGCGCGATCTCACCGGCAGGCATGTCGTGATCACCGGTGCGTCGTCCGGGATCGGACGGGCCGCCGCACTCTCGGTCGCCGACAAGGGCGGTGTGGTGTTCCTGCTCGCGCGCCGCGCCGACGAACTGGCCGCGGTGGTCGCCGAGATCGTCGACGCGGGCGGGCAGGCCTACGGC
>NZ_JBHWZY010001194.1:0-1636 GCF_042727815.1 Nocardia sp. NPDC060220 | reverse complement strand
CTCGTAGAAGTATCGCTCGGTCAGTCCGGCCTGGCGGCAGAGGCCGCCGACGGTGAGTCGGGCCGAGCCCTGGGTGCCGACGATCTCCCTGGCGGCCTCCAGGAACGTGACCCGGCGCTGCGCGCGCCGCTGTTCGGCAGGCACACCCGCGTACGCACGATCCTTGACCATGCGCCGAGTCTGCCACAAAGCCTTGTCAGATTTCCAAATCTGCTGCATCCTGTTGTCAGATTCGAGCGAGGAGAGAGAATCATGACCGAGGCATTCATCTACGAGGCGATCCGCACGCCGCGTGGGCGTGGCAAGAAGACCGGCGCGCTGCACGGCGTCAAGCCGCTCGACCTGGTGGTCGGGCTCATCGACGAACTGAAGACCCGCCATCCCGGACTCGATCCGGCGGCGATCGATGACATCGTGCTCGGCGTCGTGTCGCCGGTCGGCGATCAGGGCGCCGATATCGCCAAGACCGCCGCCTTGGCGGCCGGGCTGCCCGACACCGTCGCCGGTGTGCAGCTCAACCGGTTCTGCGGCTCGGGCCTCGAAGCCGTCAACACCGCCGCCCAGAAGGTGCGGTCGGGCTGGGAGCAGCTCGTCATCGCCGGCGGCGTGGAGTCGATGTCGCGGGTTCCACTGGGCTCCGACGGTGGCGCGTGGGCGATGGACCCGGTCACCAACTACGACACTTACTTCGTGCCGCAGGGTGTCGGTGCGGACCTGATCGCCACGATCGAGGGTTTCACCCGTGAGGACGTCGACGCCTTCGCGGTGCGCTCGCAGCGCAAGGCCGCCGCGGCCTGGTCGGGTGGCTACTTCGCCAAATCCATTGTTCCAGTGCGTGATATCAACGGCGCGGTGCTGCTCGACCACGACGAGTTCATGCGCCCGGACACCACAGTGGAAAGCCTGGCCGGGCTGACCCCGTCGTTCGCGGCGATGGGGGAGATGGGCGGCTTCGACGCCGTCGCGATGCAGCGCTACCACCACGTCGAGAAGATCACCCACGTCCACCACGCCGGCAACTCCTCCGGCATCGTCGACGGTTCGGCGCTGGTACTCATCGGCAGTGAATCCGCCGGTGTCGCCGCGGGTCTCACGCCGCGCGCCCGTGTGGTCGCCTCCGCGGTGAGCGGCGCCGATTCCACGATCATGCTGACCGGCCCGGTCCCGGCGACCGAGAAGGTGCTGGCGCTGGCCGGGCTCACGGTCGACGACGTCGACCTGTTCGAACTCAACGAGGCCTTCGCCTCGGTGGTGCTCAACTTCCAGAAGAAGCTGAACATCCCCGACGAGAAGCTCAACGTCAACGGCGGCGCCATCGCCATGGGCCACCCGCTCGGCGCGACCGGGGCCATGATCACCGGAACCATGGTCGACGAGCTCGAGCGACGAGGAGCGCGCCGCGCGCTGATCACGCTGTGCATCGGCGGTGGCATGGGCATCGCCACCATCATCGAGCGCGTCTGAGCGTCGGACTCCGATACCGAAGGAACAACGAAAAGCAATGACTGACAACATGATTGCCTGGGAACTCGGCGCCGATCGGGTGCTCGTGCTCACGATGGACGACCCGAACCAGTCGACCAATACGATGACCGAGGCGTTCGCGCGCGACCTCACCGCGACCGTCGACCGCCTC
>NZ_JBHWZY010001193.1:0-1637 GCF_042727815.1 Nocardia sp. NPDC060220 | reverse complement strand
CCCCCCAGACACCCCCTGACATAGATCCCACAAAAATCGTTGCCGCACAATGCATCCCCCCAGGCGGCTACGCGAACATCGCGCTCGGCCGAGGCACCCGAGTGCGCCTCAGCGACCCCACCGGCACCACCTGCGCCCACCTGTTCCTACTCCGGACCGAATCCCCCTGGGAACGGCTGAATGTCGCCGACACCGTGAAAGTCCCGTGGCAGGCCTACCTCAGCGCAGGCCATCCACTGCTCTCCGACCAAGGCCGGGTCCTGGCCACCGTCCTCGCCGACTCCGACGGCCACCACGACACCCTCTGTGGCCCCACCATCGAGGGCCGCCACCAACTCCACCTGGCAGGTGCCAAACAAGGTCTGGAGCCGCGCGATATCGGCCCCTCGATCGCGGTGTTCCGCGGAGCCGTGGTCGCGGTGGACGGCGCGATCGAGCCCACCGGCAACGGCCCGGCAGGCGCCACCCTCGACCTCATCGTCCACCTCCCCCTGACCCTCCTGGTCGCCAACGCCCCGCACCCCCTCGACGACCGCCCCACCGGCGACCTCGACCTTCTCGCCTGGTCCTCCCCCGCGGATCTGGACACCCGCAACGACGACCCCGAATACCGCCGGGCCGTGGAGAACACCGAAGCCGCCTGGACGGCCGCACTGAACACGGAGGTTCCGGCATGACCGCCACCCGCACCGTCGTCCTCGACGAGACCGTCCCCGCCCGGGCGCCGTGGTCGGCCGTCGTCCGCGCGGGCGACCACCTCGACATCATCGACCTGCACGGCAATCAGGCCGTCGACTGCCTGCTCTACTCCGCCGCCGATCGCACCGACCGCTACAGCGCCCAGGCCACCATCGCCGCCCAGCGCAACATCTTCCTCACCACCGGCAGCGTCCTGCGGACCGAAGGCGGCACCCCGCTGATGACGGTGGTCGCCGACGAGGTCGGCAACCACGACACCATCGCCGGCGCCTGCTCCCAGGAATCCAACACGCTGCGCTACGGCCACCACACCCGCCACCAGCACGCGTGCGTGGAGAACTTCCTGACCGCCGCTCTCGAATGGGGCCTGGGCAAACGCGACCTGGTCTCCAACATCAACTGGTTCATGAACGTCCCCGTCGAACCCGACGGCACGCTCGGCATCGTCGACGGCCTGTCCGCCCCCGGCAAGAAGCTCACCCTCCGGGCCGAGATCGACACTCTGGTCCTGGTTTCCAACTGCCCCCAGATCAACAACCCCTGCAACGGTTTCGACCCCACCCCGGTCCGCATGGTGGTGACCCGATGAGCCTCATCGACACCCGCATCCATCCCGCTGCCGACCTGGCCCCGACGAAGCCCCCCGCGCCCAGTGGTGTCATCGACTCGACCACGAAGCAGGCGGTCGGCCCGGCCGAGTCGCGCGCCGCGAGCACGGTCGACCCGACAGGCACCAGTGCGACCGAGCCGACTTCGGACACCCCGGCGGCGCCTGCGCCCAGTCGGCGGCGCCTCGATGTCGTCCGTCCCGGAATGCAGACCACCGTGCAGGACTGGCCGGGACGAATCGGGTACTGGCACATCGGAGTTCCGCCGTCGGGGCCGATGGATGACCTGTCGTTCCGCCTGGGCAATCGTGTGCTCGGCAACCTCGAGGG
>NZ_JBHWZY010001192.1:0-1643 GCF_042727815.1 Nocardia sp. NPDC060220 | reverse complement strand
CGACCAGGACCCCGCGCAGATCATGGCCAAAGAGGCCATCGACGCGGTCATGGACCTGGAGAAGATGGGCCTGCCGTTCAACCGCACGCCCGAGGGCAAAATCGACCAGCGTCGTTTCGGTGGCCACACCCGTGACCACGGCAAGGCGCCCGTGCGTCGCGCGTGTTATGCCGCCGACCGCACCGGTCACATGATCCTGCAGACGCTCTACCAGAACTGCGTCAAGCACGACGTCGAGTTCTACAACGAGTTCTACGTGCTCGACCTGGTGATGACCGAGTCCGATCGTGGCCCCGTCGCCACCGGCGTGGTCGCCTACGAGCTGTCGACCGGCGAGATCCACATCTTCCACGCGAAGTCGATCGTGTTCGCCACCGGCGGCTCGGGCCGCATGTACAAGACCACCTCGAACGCGCACACGCTGACCGGTGACGGCATGGCGATCGTGTTCCGCAAGGGCCTGCCGCTCGAGGACATGGAGTTCCACCAGTTCCACCCGACAGGCCTCGCCGGCCTGGGCATCCTCATCTCCGAGGCCGTGCGTGGTGAAGGCGGCATCCTGCGCAACGCCTCCGGTGAGCGCTTCATGGAGCGCTACGCCCCCACCATCAAGGACCTCGCGCCGCGTGACATCGTCGCCCGCTCGATGGTGCTCGAGGTGGCCGAGGGCCGTGGCGCCGGCCCGAACAAGGACTACGTCTACATCGACGTGACCCACCTCGGCGCCGACGTGCTCGAGGAGAAGCTGCCCGACATCACCGAGTTCGCGCGCACCTACCTCGGCGTGGACCCGGTGACCGAGCTGGTGCCGGTCATGCCGACCTGCCACTACGTCATGGGTGGTATCCCGACCAAGATCCGTGGCGAGGTGCTGCGCAACAACACCGACGTGGTCCCCGGCCTCTACGCCGCCGGTGAGTGCGCGTGCGTCTCGGTGCACGGAGCGAACCGTCTCGGCACCAACTCGCTGCTCGACATCAACGTGTTCGGCCGTCGCGCCGGCATCGCGGCCGCCGAGTACGCCAACCGCACCGAGTTCACCGAGATGCCGGAGAACCCGTCGCAGATGGTGATGGACTGGCTCGAACTGATCCTGTCCGATCACGGCAACGAGCGCGTGGCCGACATCCGCACCGAGCTGCAGGCCACGATGGATGCGAACGCGGGTGTGTTCCGCACCGAGGAAACCCTCAAGAAGGTCCTCACCGACATCCACACGCTCAAGGAGCGCTACACCCGGATCACGGTGCAGGACAAGGGCAAGCGCTACAACAGCGACCTGCTCGAGGCCGTCGAGCTGGGCTTCCTGCTCGAGCTGGCCGAGGTCACCGTCGTCGGCGCGCTCAACCGCAAGGAATCGCGTGGCGGCCACGCTCGCGAGGACTACCCGGACCGCGACGACACGAACTTCATGCGGCACACGATGGCGTACAAGGAGGGCCCGGACCTCATCTCCGAGATCCGCCTCGACTTCAAGCCGGTGGTGCAGACCCGCTACGAGCCGATGGAGCGTAAGTACTGATGACTGCTGTTATCGAACCCACCAAGCAGAAGCCGGCGCCGGTCCCCGAGGGCTCGGTCATGGTCACCGTCAAGATCGCCCGGTTCAGCACCGAGGACGACAAGGGCGCGCACTGGGACTC
>NZ_JBHWZY010001191.1:0-1649 GCF_042727815.1 Nocardia sp. NPDC060220 | reverse complement strand
GGCTCCCAGCCGGGCTCGCCCCAGAACGACTCCTTGAACGGCACTCCGCAGTCGACGAGCCAGTTGTAGTGCTCGACGCTGCCCGCGCAGTAGTCCTTGATCTTCGCCTCGTCGACGCCGGGTCCGAGCGCGGCGGTGAGGAACGCCGCCATGTTCTCCGGGGTGTCGTCGAACCCGAGTGCCTTCTGCAACGGTGTGCCGCCACCGAGGTAGACGAATCCGCCCGCCAGCGCCGCCGCGCCGCCCCAGCCGCCGGTCCGTTCCAGGATGAGCACCTTCGCGCCCGCTCGCGCGGCTTCGATCGACGCGCACACGCCGGCGATGCCGAAACCGGCCACCACTACATCGGCGTCGAAATCCCACTGCGTCACCTCGCTCGCGCGCAGCGGGCGGACGGTATCGATCCGATGTGGCTGGTCGCTCACGGGGCTTCCTCCGGTGCTCAGGGTGCGGGCATCACCGCCCATCCATAGGAATGGTGCCGTGAACCGCGTCACAAAACAAGAACGTGTTACAGATTCTCTCGCCGAGCGGGACACTTGCGCGCCGATCGGGCTCCGGTACGGTGGCGATCGAACCGACATAGACGAGATCTGGTGGTGATGTGATGAGCGCGAACATTCGAGACATTGCGGTGCAGACCCTGGCGGGCGAGGACACCACACTGGGTGAGCTGGCGGGCGAGCGGGCGGTACTGCTGGTCAACGTGGCCTCCAAGTGCGGCCTGACCCCGCAGTACGGCGCCCTGGTGGAACTGCAGAAGACCTACGGCGAGCGCGGTTTCACCGTGATCGGCTTCCCGAGCAACCAGTTCATGGGCCAGGAGCCCGGCAGCGCCGAGGAGATCCAGGAATTCTGCTCGGTCACCTACGGCGTCGATTTCCCGCTGCTCGCCAAGGCCGATGTCAACGGCGACGACCGGCACCCGCTCTACGCCGCGCTGGTCGAGACCGCCGACGCCGAGGGCGCGGCGGGCGACGTGCAGTGGAACCTCGAGAAGTTCCTCGTCGGTCGCGACGGCACGGTCGCGGGCCGGTTCCGCCCGCGCACGACCCCCGATGCCGCCGAGGTCGTGCAGGCGATCGAAGCCCAGCTCTGATCTAGACCAGCTCCGAAACTACTGAGCGTTCGCCAGCAGCGCGTACTGTGCCGCGGCCTGCTGGCGAACTCCGGCGGGTTCGGTGCCGCTGACGAACGCGCCGTAGCGCCGGTAACTCACATAGCAGCGGGTCAGTGCGGGCGCACTCCCCGCACGCCGCTCCGCGCACCGCGCCTGCGGCAGGCCCTCGGGCGCCGCGACCGGATGCGCTGCCGCGCTGAGCGTGTTCTGCCATGTCGTGCCGAAGGCGAGGGCCGCGGCCTCGTCACGGAACCGGAACAGCGTGGTGCTGTAGGAATTCGCCACGCTGTCCACGCCACCGCGATCCCACGCCGCGCCGAGCTCGGCGGGTTCGGTGGGGCGGTAGTGCAGTCCCGCACGGCCGGTCCACGCCGCGAACTCGCGCGAGGAGATGGCGATCCGCTGATTGGCCGGGCCGGGAATCAGAGTGCGGCGCAACAGATCATCGGGATCGCGGGGCAGCTCGGCGATCCGGTCGGGCGCGGTCGGGGTGAACTCGTCGAGCAGGGCGATCTGGGCATCGAGGACG
>NZ_JBHWZY010001190.1:0-1652 GCF_042727815.1 Nocardia sp. NPDC060220 | reverse complement strand
CACCATTACCTGCCTGCAGCAGGGCTCGCTGCCCGAATCCGATCGAGCGGCGATCCTCGCGGCCGCGACCACACGGCGTGTTCCCGTTCTCGGCATCACCGGCACCGGCGGGTCCGGAAAGTCCTCCCTCACCGATGAATTGGTGCGCAGGCTCCGCACCGACCAGCAGGACAAGCTGCGCATCGCCGTGCTCGCGGTGGACCCGACCCGCAGGCGAGCCGGTGGCGCCCTGCTCGGTGACCGGATCCGGATGAACGCCCTCGACGGTGATCACGTGTATTTCCGGTCACTGGCCACCCGCGGCAATCACGAACTGCCCGACGATATCGACGCCATGATCGCCGCCTGCCGGGCCGCCGGTCACGACCTGGTCATCCTCGAGACCCCCGGCATCGGCCAGGGCGACGCGGGCATCGTCGACCACGTGGATGTGGCGCTGTATGTGATGACGCCGGAGTTCGGCGCCGCGTCCCAGCTCGAGAAGATCGACATGCTCGACTACGCCGATGTCGTCGCGATCAACAAGTACGAGCGCCGTGGCGCGGCCGACGCGGTGCGTGATGTGGCGCGCCAATTGATCCGCAACCGTGCGGAATTCGGCGCGAGCCCCGCTGACATGCCGGTCTTCGGCACCAGTGCGGCGACGTTCGACGACGACGGCGTCACCGCCCTGTACCAGCACCTCACCGGCCTGCTCACCGAACGCGGCTTGACGCTCGAGCCCGGCGCCCTGCCCCGCGTCGACACCTCGGTCTCCACCCGCTTCGCCCAGCTCGTGCCCCCGTCACGGGTCCGGTATCTGGCCGACATCGCCGACACGGTCCGCGGCTACCACGCCGACACCCAGCGCGAAGCCACTGCCGCCCAACGAATTCAACGGCTGGCACTGGTACACGCCGAGCTCCCCGACGACGCGGCGGTCGCCGACCTGCTCACGCAGGCCCGTCCCGCCCTCTCCGCGGCCTCGACCGCGGCACTGGCCGACTGGCCGACGGTCGCCGAGAGCTATCGCGGCGACGAACAGGTGGTGCGCATCCGCGACCGCGAACTGCGCACGCCGCTGCGCCGCGAATCCCTGTCCGGGACCAGCATTCCCCGGGTGGCCCTGCCCCGCTGCACCGACGACGGCGACCTCCTGCGTTTTCTGCGCGCCGAGAACCTGCCCGGCCGATTTCCTTTCACCGCAGGCGTTTTCCCGTTCAAACGCGAGAACGAGGACCCCGCCAGGATGTTCGCGGGCGAGGGTGATCCGGCCCGCACCAACCGCCGCTTCAAGGTCCTCAGCGCCCATGCCGAAGCCACCCGCCTGTCCACCGCGTTCGACTCCGTCACCCTCTACGGCCACGACCCGGCCGAACGCCCCGACATCTACTGCAAGGTCGGCACCTCCGGTGTCTCGGTGGCCACCGTCGAGGACATGCGCACCCTGTTCGACGGTTTCGACCTCGGCGCCCCGGCCACCTCGGTCTCGATGACCATCAACGGCCCCGCCCCGACCATCCTCGCCTTCTTCCTCAACACCGCGATCGATCAAGCGCTGCAGTGCTTCTCCGATGCCGAAGGGCGCGAGCCGACACCGGCGGAAGCCGCCGATATCCGGGCACGCACGCTGTCGACCGTGCGCGGCACGGTGCAGGCCGACATCCTCAAGG
>NZ_JBHWZY010001189.1:0-1655 GCF_042727815.1 Nocardia sp. NPDC060220 | reverse complement strand
GGGACCGGACAGCTCCACGGCGTCGCGCGACGCCGTGGATGCCGAATCGCGGTGAATTTTCAGGTCGAGACAACGATGCTGGAGTGTGCCGTGGTCACTGCCCCGGTTCGCAGTCGATCCACTCCAGGTAGCCGCTTCCCGTGACCGAACGTCGGCCCTGCCAGGTTCCTCGGTAGGTGTAGGCGCCGACGTAGCCGCGGCCGTGCCCGTAGCGGAGCGGGCTGTCGACTTCGGCGTCGAATGTCAGGACCTCCGCACCCGCCGCATCGCGCACCCGCCAGCGCAGTTGTTGCGGGACGCGCATCGGGCGGCCGCGAGGATCTATCAGCGGTTTCGGCTGATAGGACAGGATCGTCATGGCGACGTCGTCGTACACCCGCGTTGTCCCGTCGACGCACCGCACATGTGCGAGCAGGCACGCGACCGCGCCGGCGGCACGAACCTCGGTGAGCAGCACCTGCGTCGAACTGTCGAGGTTGATGATCTGGTAGGTGAAGAAGTCGACGGGGAGCTTGCGTTGTGTCGGAAGCGCCTGTGCCGTAACCGATTGCGGCGACATGCAACGGGCGTATTCGAACGTGCACAACGTCTGTTCGATGGCGACCGTGCCGGTCTTGTCGGTCAGGGTTCCGGTGGCGGTCGCGAACAGGCTGAGGTGGTCGTAGAAGGGGGTGCGGACGAACCACGAAACCTGGTCCGTCGCTCGGATATCGAGGCTCACGTCGAAATCGTCATACTGACCGCGGACGTGGAAATAGGGATACGCCCCGGTGATGCTCAGCTCGCGGCCCCAATCGAGACGGGAGCCGTCGGCAGCGAAAGAGCAGTCGCGTCCCGTGTCGTAGGCGCGGTAGTGGTGTTGCCCCTCGGCAGCAGTAGACGACAGGACGGTGGCCGTGTCGCGGGCGTCATCGGCGGCGAGATAGTCGTTGTCGAAGGCCAGTGCACCAGTCGCGCCGATGAAGGTCATCGTGTTCAGGTAGCGGTGCGGGCCGGGTAGCTCGGGGAGGAACACTCCGTAGTGCGTCCATGCCCACCGCCGGGACTCGGCGTGCGGTCGCATCATCTCCGGTGTCCTGAACGGCCTGGTCGAATCCAGGACGCGCGAGTCGATTCGTGGCAGGACTGCGTCCAGTATCGGGCGTGCGAGACGATCGAGTACGCGCGATCGACGGTCGGCTGCGGGGTGCTGAGTGAATGCCGTGGGGTGTTCCATGAGCGCCATTGCTCCTTCGCTGGACGGCCGGGCCCGCGCCTGCCGGTGAGAGCCACATGTGTGTGTTACCGATAGTCACAGGTAGAATTGACTGATTGGTAAATTACGCTCGGGATTCCGAACCGTCAAGAGCGACCGAACGCTATCCGTCGGCCTCCCGACCTGGGCTACGCGATGGAGTGGTCGCTTCACGGTGGCCCAACCGACACCTGGACGGCGCCGGGCGCAGACCAACGCCGAACCACACCGCGGACCCCCCGGTATCCCTCGTCGGTCTGATCTCAGCGCCGAGTGCAGAACCTGAACAAACAGCAGGTCAGCTAGGCGATTTGGTTTCCGACGGCGCGTCGGATAATCTTTTGGCACACCAGCAAGTCCGGGTGGCGGAATGGCAGACGCGCTAGCTTGAGGTGCTAGTGCCCGTATTAGGGCGTGGGGG
>NZ_JBHWZY010001188.1:0-1658 GCF_042727815.1 Nocardia sp. NPDC060220 | reverse complement strand
CACCACATCATTGTGGTGTCAGCGTGCACCATAATTATTCGAGGCGGCCCGCCCAGAATCGGATGAGGTAACGATGCCCTGCTGTCTGCCGGCGAGCTACCTCGTCGCGGGATTCCAGCGGCTGCGCCGTCGTCCGGCCACGGAGACCGACACCGCGAGTTTCACTCCCCGTTCGCGATGCGCTACGCCACCCTTTGGCAGCACGATCATCACGCCCACGCGAGGCAGGCGAGCCATATGCCGGTCCCGCCGCTCAGCTGCGCATTCATGGCGATCTCCACCCCTCGACAGCCTCTGACAGCTGCCAGCCTTCGAACGGAGCCGACCATGACCACACCGTCTCCCGTGCCCACCGCACCACACAAAGGGACCTCGCTGCTTCGCCGATACGTCGGCGATCGACGATTTCTGCTCGCCCTGCCGCGCGCGGTGGGGCTACAGATTCTGCACCCGGCCATCGCGACAGCTCTCGACGAACACATGGCGATGCGGCTGTGGTACCACAAAGCGCGAACCGTGTCGCAGACGGTTCACATGGCCTATCACGATCGGGACCAGCAGCACCGCATGGTCAACATTCATGGGCACATCGGCGGAACCGACGACCGTGGCGCGCGCTTCCACGCACTGAATCCGGACCTGTTCCACTTTCAGCACGCGACCTATGTGGAGACGCTGGTGGTCGCGATCAACACCTTCATCGCGCCGATGTCGGATCGCGACCATGAACGGCTGTACGAGGAGTGCTGCGAGTGGTATCTGCGATTCGGCGTGTCGGCGCGGGCCATGCCGCAGGACTGGGCGGGTTTCGGCGACTATTTCGAACGGGTGTGCGCACAGCAGTTACGCCTCACCCCAGCCGGTCGCACGCTCGCACCCGAGATCGTGCGTCCGACCAGCTGGGTCCCGCGACTCCTGCCATCCGCCGCCGTCCGCGAGTTGCTCCACCCTCGCACCAAGGAACCGCTCGACGTCCGTTCCAGACCGGGAGATCGGGCCGCGTTCCGCTCCTACGCCACCGGCCTGCGGATGGCGGCGACGGTAGCACCGCGCAGGATTCGCTACGTTCCTTCCGCGCGCGCCGACAGGCGCGCAGGTCTCGTCCATCGTGCGGGCCGGGAGCTGTAGTCGGATCCGATCCAGCTTTCCTGATCACCATTTTGATTCCCTTTCCTCTTCACCAGTGAGAGAATCCTCGGTAACATATAGCGGTCAAACACGGCTTCCACCTGTTCTGATATTTGCAAGCAGGGGCAAATAGCGGATGAACATGGCGGATCCGTTTCGACCCGAAGATCTGAGCCGGTCATCGAAATGACAGAGTGATATACAAAACATCTCACTCTGTCTAAGGTGGTTGGTAGTCCGATACGGCTATCCAGGAGAAAAAGTGTCTGATTCCGCCACACCCACCGTCGACGCCGCTGAACTGGCTGTTCGCAACCCAGCGTCCGGAGAACTGGTCGGCACCGTCGCCGTGTCGACCCAGGAGGAGGTCGCCGCAGCCGCGGCCGCGCTGCGCACAGCACAGCCGCGGTGGGCTTCGATCAGCGCGGCCGGGCGCAAGCAGTGGCTGCTCAAGCTGCAGGATTGGGTGCTCGACCACAGCGACGAGCTGGCGGACTCGATTCAAGACGAGTCAGGAAAGCCTCGGGTGG
>NZ_JBHWZY010001187.1:0-1661 GCF_042727815.1 Nocardia sp. NPDC060220 | reverse complement strand
GTTGCAGCGCTGCCGGAAAGATCAAACGATGCGCAAACGATGCATTTTTGCTCGATCGGTGTCACAATCGATGGGTGGATGCCGAACGAGTAGCAATCGCGCTTCGACCTTGTGAACCCGCAACCGGTGATGACGGATCCGCGCGGTTCGCCGACTGGCTCGCGCGCACACAGATCTCGGTCCGCGGTCATGTCGACGAGTTCGTCCGCGCGCGTTGCCGGGCAGAACTCGACCCGGCGGGATTCTCGTTCCCAGGCCGGTTGATGATCGATTTCGCGTCGGGCGGCAAGTGCGTACGGTCGGTGTTCGTCTATCTCGGCTGGTTGTGCGGCGGCGCAGGGGAATCCGAAGCCGCCCTGCGTGCGGCCGCCGGCGCGGAGCTCCTGCACGCGTTCGCGCTGGTGCAAGACGACGTGATGGACGAGTCGACGGTCCGGCGCGGACAGCGGTCCGCTCACCTCCGGCTCGCCGCATGGCACTGCGATCAGGGATTGTCGGGCTCGCCGGCCCGATTCGGCGAGTCCGCGGCGATCCTCATGGCCGACCTGTTCCTGGTGTGGGCTGAGCGCATGGTGCGCGAGAGCGGCTTGCCTGCCGCCGCGCTGGATCGGGCATGGCCGCGCTACGACGCGATGCGCAGCGAGCTGGCGGTAGGTCAGCTCGCGGATCTGACCAACGACGCGAACCGGCTCCCGAGCGTGGGCGAGGTGATGGATATCGCGCGGCGCAAGTCCGGCAACTACACAGTGCGGCGCCCACTCGAATTGGGTGCGGCGATGGCCGGCTGCGACGAGACGGTGATGCGCGTTCTCGGCGAATACGGCGACGTGATCGGGGAAGCGTTCCAGCTCCGTGACGACCTTCTCGGCATCTTCGGCGACCCGTCGACTACCGGAAAACCCACCGGAGACGATGTCCGGGAACGCAAGGCGACCACCGTGATCGCGCTGGCCGATCAGCTCGCCGAGCCGTCGGATCGCGCCCGGCTACGAGATCTGTGGCGGGCCGAGTTCATCGACGAGCAGGCCGTAGCGCTCGCCCAGACCGTGATCATCGACAGCGGCGCACGCCGGCGTGCCGAGCAGATGATCGGCGAGCGCGTCGAGCACGCACGCCGGCTCCTCCAGAGCGCCGACCTCGAACCATCGGTGGCCGACGCGCTGCAGCGAATGGCGCTGTTGTGCACGAACCGCTCGCACTGACCGGCGAACCCGCCGCCCCCACCGGAAGGAAGCAATGCGCACGATATCGGGAACAACCGATGAGGTGGTCGTCGTCGGGGCCGGTCTGGCCGGACTGGCCGCCGCGTTGCACCTGGCAGGACGCGGACGCAGCGTCACGGTGGTGGAGCGCGATACGGTCCCCGGTGGCCGGGCCGGACGGCGCGACGTCGACGGCTATCTGCTCGACACCGGACCGTCGGTGCTCACCATGCCCGACATCGTCGCCGACACCCTCGCCGCGGTCGGTGACAGTCTCGAGTCCCGGTTGGAGCTGTTGCCCGTCGCCCCGGCCTATCGCGCGCACTTCGCCGACGGCACCGCGCTGGATGTCCACAGCGACGCCTCGGCCATGGAGGAATCGGTCCTGGCGTTCGCCGGACCGACAGAGGTCGAGGGATATCGCCGGCTGCGTTCGTGGTTGAGCGAGCTGTACCAGGT
>NZ_JBHWZY010001186.1:0-1665 GCF_042727815.1 Nocardia sp. NPDC060220 | reverse complement strand
CTTCTGGGGCGATCTGCTCGACGGCGCGATCTTCGACCACGAACACGGCAGCCGGTGGCAGCCCACCGCCGACGCGCTGGCCTCGGGGGCGTGCGTGTCCCTGCACAACGACGGGCCGGTCTCGCCACCGTCGCCGCTGGTCAACATCCAGACCGTCGCCTCCCGACGCACCCGCGCCGGCACCGTACACGGCGCCGATCAGGCGATTCCGCTCGATGACGCGATCCGCGCGCAGACGATCAACGCCGCCCGCACCCTGCGCCGCGATCACCTGATCGGGTCCATCACGGTCGGCAAGCTGGCCGACTTCGTCGAGTTGTCCGGTGACCCCTACGAGGTCGACCCGGCCACGTTGGGCGAGACCGTCCGGGTCAACGGCACGTGGGTGAGTGGGCGCCGGGTCGACCTCGACGCGTTCCTGGCCGCAGTGCCGAACAGCGACACGACCCCGCGCCCGAGCGCGCGCCTCGGACCGTGCTGCTGAGCCTGCGCCGACCCTGGACCGAGGGAAATCCCTGAGCTGAAGCTCCGGGTCGGGACCTGATGTGCCCGACCCGTCCCGACGGGAGCATCGAAGAATGGAAACCGTTGGCAATCAGAATATTTCAGGAACCGTTCGACGGCGTCTCGGTGTCGCGGCGCTGGCATCGGCTGTCACGGTAGCGGGCTTGCTCGGGCTCTCGACGGCAACCGCGTCCGCGGACACCGCTGTCAGCTGTTCGTGGGCGGGCACCCCGTACACACAGGGAGCCACCGTCGTCGCCGGTGGCTGGACCTTCACCTGCGGCCGATCGCACGCCGGGGACGCACGCTGGGATCGCGGAGCATCGACGCATCGGAAGAGCACGGTCGCCAATCCGGGCGCCGCCGCCGAGCCCACCGGCCGCTTCAGCGCGGGGGCGGTCCAGCCGGGCACCGGATACAACGACTATTGCGTGGGTGAGCAGCTCGTCAGCGGTCGGGAAGCCGTCTACGAAGCCGTGCCGGACGGGCGCGGCCTGCGCTGGCGGCAGGCGGGTCCGATCACACAGTGGCGTTTCGATCAGGGCGACGGCACTGCCCCGGCGGGCCGGTCCGCGAGCGAGTGCCGGGTGGATCCTCAGTTCTGAGCAGCATCGACGGCGATGGGGTGATCCGGCGTCGGCGCGGACACGCTTCGACAACGCCGAGGACACGACCCTGGTTCTCCGGGCGAAGGGGAGAAATGATCGAACTTGACCGGCACTCCCCGGCCATCGGCACAACGTGGAGGTTCGAGCGATGTGGAACGCGATTGTTCAGATCTGTGGATTCTTGATCATCGGCGCCGTGGTCGGCGTGCTCGCCAGGGTGCTCAAGCCGGGTAAGGAGAACATGAGCATGGGCATGACCCTGGTGCTCGGCATGGTGGCGGCGCTGATCGCGGGCGTGATCGCCAGCCTCATCGGCGTCGGCTCCATCACCGAGCTCAACTTCTGGGGCTTCGTCCTCGCGGTCATCGCGGCGGTGGTGCTGCTGTTCGCGGCCGAGTCGATGGGCGCCCGCAAACACCCGCCGGTGGCCTGAGCCGAACGCGTCGGCGCTCGCCCGTCGCCGTGACCTGGCGACGAGGTGCAGCGCCCCCTGTGCGGCGCCGCTCCTCGGCGGGCCTCTCCCGCCACGCGCAGCAGGGCGGGAGTACGCGTC
>NZ_JBHWZY010001185.1:0-1665 GCF_042727815.1 Nocardia sp. NPDC060220 | reverse complement strand
CGACTGTGGAATAGGAACATGGCGGTTCAGCTCGGTCGGCTGGAAGGCGTTCCTGAACTTGTTCATGCGTCAGGGCCTCGGCCGAAGTCCAGGGTCTACGCTTCGTTGGCAGTGCTCGCGATTCTCACTGCGCACATCGACCCTGCTTCGACATGGCGATCGAGGATGAGCGGACTGGTGACCAGGGAATTCGCAGGTCTCGGTTTGTCGGTCGACCAGATGGGGTTCCCGAGTGGGTGGCAGAGCCAAGGGATCTGGTCGACTGGCTATCTTCCGCGGGCCGATCCTGTCTCTGCTGAACATCGGGAAGTGTTGCGACACTTCGAATGTGTGGGTACCGCTGAGGCAGGCAAATATATTGATGCCAGCGCTGAGGCGAAACGTAGGTCGAGCGCCGTGCGACTCTTACGGTCGCGCAACCAACTGCTGGGGCTGCCCGTCGGCAAGTCACGTCGGTTCCCTACCTTCCAGTTCGATACAAGCTCATGTGGCCTGTATTCGGAAGTTGGGCGTATCAATGCAGCACTGGAGGCGGAAAAGCGGCCGTGGGCTGCTGCTCTCTGGTGGATCAGCGCTAACACTGGGGTCGATGGTGCGGTGCCGATGTCGCTGTTGGGTTCTTCGGGGGACCGCACACGACTGCTCGCGGCCACCATTCCTGTGGACGAAGGATCGGCGGTCCGTCAGATCAAGGTCGATGAGCTTCCCGGGTAGGAAAGTCAGGCAGTTTTCCGTGGTCCGGTTGTGAGCCGCCGCTCTTCAGTGCGCAGCTGGGTCCACATTGTCGCCGGTCATGCGCGTCGCGCGGGTTACTGATGCTGGTCAACGAAACTCACGCTGGCACAGTGATTTTACCTGGCCCGCAGTCGAGTCCGGGAGACCTTGACCGGGCCTCAGCTGTTGTTGCTGGATACCTCAGGTCTGTGGAGCGCGGATTTCTTCTGCTGCCGAGTACCGGCAAGTGTGGCGGTAAGCCCGGCGATATGCAGTAGCAGTCCTGGCTAAGACGACATGTCAGTGGTGGCAGGGTCTTTCAGCCTGGCGACAGACAGGGTGATGCGAACACGTCGCAACCTTAGAGCGGGCACGACCTGCACGAGTGGTTCCGGCCTCGCCGGAGATTGGCCCCGCGCCAGTCCGCAATCAGCTCAGATGACTGGTCCTTCCGCCGTGAGACTTTGATCCAACGGTGTCAGGCGAACAACGCGCTGACGAAGGGGAGGGAATCGACCAGGGAGGCGTTGACGGTGCCGTCGTGGTCGGTGGGGTAGGTGCGGAAGGTGACGGGCTGGCCGTTGGCCTGGAGGACTGTGGCGTAGCGGAGGGTTTCGGGGGTGACCACGTCGGTGTCCCGCAGGCCCTGGCCCAGGAAGAGTGGGCGGTCGAAGCCGGATTCGGGCAGGCCCATGTAGCGCGCGAGCAGGCCGTGGACGTCGGGGATCGACGACAGCGGGCGGGCGAACATGCTGCCGACCGAGGGCTTCGCGGCGGCCAGCTCGTCGCCCAGTGGGCCGATGCAGCCGGTTTGGGCGCGGGCGAGCCAGGTCCGTCCGGTGTCGGTGAGCAGGCCGTCGATATCCAGGTCGGGGTAGGTGGTGCGCAGACCGCTGAGGATGTAGAGGACGTACGCGGTGAGGTGTGAGCTCAGGGCGATCGGGGGTACGC
>NZ_JBHWZY010001184.1:0-1666 GCF_042727815.1 Nocardia sp. NPDC060220 | reverse complement strand
CCCCGAGGTCCCCCTCGCGAACCGCGCCACCCTGGGCAACATGAGCCCCGAGTTCGGTTCCACCGCCGCGATCTTCCCGATCGACGAAGAGACCATCAACTACCTGCGCCTGACCGGCCGCAGCGACGAGCAGCTCGCGCTCGTCGAGGCGTACGCCAAGGAACAGGGCATGTGGCACGACGCCGAGCGCGAGCCGGTGTACTCGGAGTACCTCGAGCTCGATCTCGGCAGCGTCGTGCCGTCGATCGCGGGCCCGAAGCGTCCCCAGGACCGCATCCTGCTCAGCGACTCCAAGAGCGCGTTCCGCTCCGACATCGTCAACTACGTCGGCGAAGGTGAGCTCACCGCGCTGGACGAGGGCGTCGACGAGTCCTTCCCGGCCTCGGACTCGACCGCTGTGTCCGCCGCCGCCGCCGACGACACCTACACCCCCGCGCACTCGGCGGCCAACGGTGCCAAGGGTCGTCCGTCCAAGCCGATCGAGGTCGTCGGCGAGGACGGCAACAAGTTCGTCCTCGATCACGGCGCGGTCGTCGTCGCGGGTATCACCTCCTGCACCAACACCTCCAACCCGTCGGTCATGCTCGGCGCCGCCCTGCTCGCCCGCAACGCGGTGGAAAAGGGTCTCGCGACCAAGCCGTGGGTCAAGACCAACATGGCGCCGGGTTCGCAGGTCGTCACCGACTACTACGAGAAGGCCGGTCTGTGGCCCTACCTGGAGAAGCTGGGCTTCTTCGTCGGTGGCTACGGCTGCACCACCTGCATCGGTAACACCGGTCCGCTGCCCGAGGCGATCTCGGCCGCGATCAACGACAACGACCTCTCGGTCACCGCGGTGCTCTCGGGTAACCGCAACTTCGAGGGTCGCATCTCCCCCGACGTGAAGATGAACTACCTGGCCTCCCCGCCGCTGGTCATCGCGTACGCGCTCGCGGGCACGATGGACTTCGACTTCGAGACCGACGCGCTGGGTCAGGACACCGACGGCAACGATGTCTTCCTGAAGGACATCTGGCCGTCCGCCCAGGAGATCGACGACACCATCAAGACATCGATCAGCCAGGACATGTTCCGCAACTCCTACGCCACCATCTTCGATGGTGACAAGCGCTGGCAGGGTCTGGCGACCCCGGAGGGCGATACCTTCGCGTGGGACGAGAAGTCGACCTACGTGCGCAAGGCGCCGTACTTCGACGGCATGTCGATGGACCCGTCCCCCGTCACCGACATCTCCGGCGCTCGCGTGCTGGCGCTGCTGGGCGACTCGGTCACCACCGACCACATCTCCCCGGCGGGCCCGATCAAGCCCGGCACTCCGGCCGCGCAGTACCTCGACGCCAACGGTGTGGCCCGCAAGGACTACAACTCGCTGGGCTCGCGTCGCGGTAACCACGAGGTCATGATCCGTGGCACCTTCGCCAACATCCGGCTGCGCAACCAGCTGCTCGACGACGTCTCGGGTGGTTACACCCGCGACTTCACCCAGGACGGTGGCCCGCAGGCGTTCATCTACGACGCCTCGCAGAACTACCAGGCCGCGGGCATCCCGCTGGTCGTGCTCGGCGGCAAGGAATACGGTTCGGGCTCCTCGCGTGACTGGGCCGCCAAGGGCACCAGCCTGCTGGGCGTGAAGGCCGTCATCACCGAGTCGTTCGAGCGCATCCAC
>NZ_JBHWZY010001183.1:0-1675 GCF_042727815.1 Nocardia sp. NPDC060220 | reverse complement strand
GCCGCGGGCGACAACACCCTGATCAAGGCGGTGCTCTCAGCTCGCCAGGACGGCGATACCGCCTTGCTGCCCGCCCTGGTGAGCGACCCGGAACCGGTACTCGGGCGGGCCGTCGCCGCCCTCAGTGCCACCGTCCGCGAGCAGTACGAATTCGCGTCCCTCACCGATGACGAGCTGACCTCGGTCGTCGAGATCATGGTCCGGTTGACGCTGAGTCATCTGTTCCAGCCGACAGGCAGCGTCGACCGCGCGGTGGCGCAGGTCGGCGCTGTCCTGTCGGGGGTCATGCCCGCGCTCTGAGCGGGCTCACAACCGCGCGTTCACCTGTCCGGCCGCGGCCGCGAACGCCCACCCGTAGCTACCGTGCGCGGCTGGGAACACCCCGCCCGCGCACACCGGATCGCCTGCGGCGCAATAGTTCGCGGTGCGGTCGGCATACAGCGGTGCGACCGGGCCGCCGATCAATCGCAGGGGGTCACCGAACAGGAGCACCGCGACGACGCGCGAGGACAGCTCCGGCGGCAGCACCCACGCTCCGGGCAACGGGACGGAGCCGAGGACACCGTGGGTGACCACCGCGCCCTGGGAGTAGCCGACGAGAACGAAACGCTGGTCGGGGCAGGCGGCGGCCTGCTCGAGCAGGTGGCCGGTCATGGCCCGGGTGCCGTCGGGCATCGAGGTCGGCACCAGCAGGTCGGCTGGGTAGTCCACGCGATGGGCGGTGGTGTCCACCGGTAGTTGCGCGCTCAGTACCGCGTAGAGCGGGTCGCCGATCGCGGCTCCCAGATAGCCGGGTTCTGCTGTGCCGCGGGCGATCACGACGTCGAGGGTGGCGCAATCCTGCGCCCACGCTGTCAGTCCCGGGGACATCGCTGTCCCGATTCCCGCGGTCAGTAGCAACACCGACAGCGCTCGCGCTGTTTGCCTTGCGACGATACGAATTGCCTTCCGATAGGTCATCGTGCCCACCCACTCACGCCGTTGTGAGAAATAGAGAAAGAGCGATTCACCTCCTGCCCAACAGCATTCGGTGTGCTCAGTGGTGGAATACCCGCTGACCTGCAAAGACATGGCACTGACTCAGCATCGGCTGCGCCACGGTTACGTCTCGGATCGCCTGCGGCACAACGCCGCTGCGCTACGTCAGTGCTTCTTCGGCTTCTTCTTGTACTTGGGCTTGTCGTGATCGGGCTCCCACTCGTAGCCCGCCACACCACGTTCGCAGTAGGAGTCCGCGACGAGAACGTCGCCTTGATCGCGTTCACACCAGCGCGACTTCGAGCACGAGGTGGCGCCGAGGCCGGCCACGACGGCGAGTGTGAGGACGGCGGCGCCGGTACGGGTTCGGGCGTTCATGAGCGTGTCGAGCCTTTCATCGAATGAAATGTCGCAGGTCAGGCTGTTTTCCAGGACTTGCCCCCACCTGCCGACTAACCAATGCTACGTTCCAGGCATGTCGAGCACAGTGCCTGCGCCCACCGAAGATTTCACCCCCGACGCGATTGTCGTCGGCGCCGGACTCGCGGGCCTGGTGGCCGCGCACGAGTTGGTGCTCGCCGGACGCAAGGTCCTGGTGCTCGATCAGGAGAATCGCGCCAACCTCGGCGGGCAGGCATTCTGGTCGCTGGGCGGGCTGTTCGTCGTCGACAGCCCGGAGCAGCGCAGGATGGGCATC
>NZ_JBHWZY010001182.1:0-1676 GCF_042727815.1 Nocardia sp. NPDC060220 | reverse complement strand
TTTTTTTATTTTCACCCCCCCCGGTGCGGGGGCTCCCCCAACACCACCCCCCCCGGGGGCGGGGGCCCGGGCTTACACCCGGGTCACCCCCGCCACCGCGGACAGCGCGGCCACACCAAGGGCATATTTGCCCACAACAGACATCAGAGATTCTCCCCGTCGAAATACCGACTCCGTGCCTCGAAGCCGAACCAATCATGAACGGCGGCCGACTTCCCCGGAAATAGCTTTCCGGCATCGCCGCGACACCGTTCAGCGAACCTGTCATAGCGCCGAGACATTTCCGGCCACAACAGTTCTCGCTTGCCGAAACGCCCGATTCCTCCCGAACCGTTCGTCTGCCACAGACTAACAACGCCCACCGACAAGTAGCGATGGACCGCTATCTACCGGCGAACCAACTCGTCCCGCGCCCGCATCAACGCGAACCCGAGCAGATTGAGCCCCTTCCACCGCACGGGATCCAGCGCACCCGAATCATCGGCGGCCATCCCGATCCCCCAGATCCGGTCCACCGGGCTGGCTTCGACGAGCACCCGCGCACCGGTACCGACCAGATATTCCCGCAGCGCGTCATCCTGCCCGAACTTGGCCACGCTCCCCGCGACCACGATGTCGAATCGCGTTCGCTCCCAGATATCTTCGTCGAAGTCACAGATCTGCCTGCCGAGTTTCTTCGCCTGGCTCGGATGGCCGACCTCGAGGATCTTCGCCGCGGTAGCCGCGTCCTCGAACAGCATCGCCTTGCGCCACATCATGTAGTGCTCGGCACTGGCGAATTCCACACCGTCGACAACGAATGTCGCCGGCCACCACTGGCTCAGGCTGCTCGAGCCGATCGTCCCGTCGCGACGTGGGCTGTGCCCCCAGAACGCCAGGTACTTCGGCGACGCGCCCTGCTCGATCGCTCGACACAACTGCTCTACCGACTCGGCGGTCATCACCCCTCCTAGTTTTGGTCTATATAACCATAGAACGAAACCAGGTTCACTGTATTTCTCGATGCGCCGTCCGGTGTTCGCTTGGCGGAGTGCGGGATCGGCGTTCGAAAGCCCCGGCATCGCGACAACTTCAGGGTCGCGGCGCCGGGGACCGAGGCGGGGTTCAGGCCGAGCGGATGCCGTCCAGGTCGGAGTAGGGATGGGGGGCGGGGCGCCGGGGAATTCTGGCTTCGGTGACGGTGGAGTGGGGGGCGGGGCCGGTGTGGAAGCTGCGGGCGATCATCGAGGAACGCAGTTGCCACAGGCCCGAGGACTGGGCCGGGTCGAGGCCGGTGAGTTGAGCTACCCGGCGCAGGCGGTAGTCGACGGTGTTGGTGTGGATGTGCAGCAGCCGGGCGGTGCGCTGGCGGTTCATGTTGTTGGCAATGTGCACGCGCAGGGTTTCGTAGAGCTCGGGGTGGTTGTCGAGGGGGGCGAGGAGTTCACCGAGCCGGGCGCGACCAGGGCCGGGGCGGGTGAGCTGGTACTCCAGGGCCAGGTCGCCGAAGCGGTAGAGGCCGGGGGCGCTGTCGAGACGCTCCACCATGTCCAGGAGTTCGTGGGCGCGCTGGGCCGCATCGGGGATCTCCTCCGTCGCCGCGGGCACCAGAGCCGCGGTGATGTCGACATGCGCGGCCCGCGACAGCGCTTCGACCAGTGCGTCGAGTTGCTCGCCGACCAGCAGATCGGCGGGGA
>NZ_JBHWZY010001181.1:0-1682 GCF_042727815.1 Nocardia sp. NPDC060220 | reverse complement strand
GCCCTGTTCCGCGCCGCCGTCGAGCTCTACCGCCGCACCGAGGGCTCCTACACGGCCACGGCGCTGCGCGAGCAACCCACCGCCTACGCCGCGATCGAGGCGATGCTGCGCGACAACATCACCCACTACACCGACCCCGGTCTGCCCAACGGCTGCATGGTGGTCCTCGCCGGCGCGACCTACACCACCCGCAACGCCGCGGTGCGCGAATTCCTGGTCGAAGCCCGTCGCCACACCACGGCCGACATCCGCGCACGTCTCGATCGCGGCGTCACCGACGGCGATCTCGCCCCCGACACCGACACGGCTTCGCTGGCCATGCTGTACAGCACCGTCCTGTACGGGTTGTCGATCCAGGCCAGAGACGGCGTCAGCCCCGGCGAACTCAGCGCCGCCGTCGACAGCGCGCTGCGCACACTCGAAGCCGCGACACGCTAGGCGAAGCCCGCGGGCCGGCGCGTCGGCGAGGTTCGGTCTCTCAGATTCGACGCAGGGCGGCGATACGTTCACCCAATTGATCGACACTCGCCAAGGCCGTAGGCG
Organism: Nocardia sp. NPDC060220; assembly: GCF_042727815.1. NCBI lineage: Bacteria > Bacillati > Actinomycetota > Actinomycetes > Mycobacteriales > Nocardiaceae > Nocardia > Nocardia sp. NPDC060220. The sequence goes on along the minus strand of NZ_JBHWZY010001181.1, from coordinate 1,139 downwards.
GACCACCACATTCGCGACGGAGTTCGCCGTGGATCACGCCGTGGGGCTTGCCGGTGCGGTGGTGGTGCATCGCGACGAGGCTGTTGAGTTCGCGGCGCAGCTCGCCCAGTTTGTCCGAGGTGGCGACACGTTCGGCGACGGCCGCCGGCTGGGGGGCGGACTCCTGCGCGGCACTACGGTCGGCCAGCTGACGGGTCTGACGGTCGCGCAGGAGAGCACGCATCTGGTCGGCGTCGAGCAGACCGGGAATGCCGAGGTAGTCGGCTTCCTCGTCGCTGCCCGCGATGGTGGCGGTGCCGAAGGAGGAACCGTCGTAGATCACCTGGTCGAGCTCGGCGTCCGCGGCGAGGGCGACGAAGGACTTCTCGTCCTCTCCGGGCTCGTCCTTGGCCTTGTTCGCGTCCATCAGGAGCTCGTCGTCGAGGCCGTCCTTCTCGCGGTGCGGCTTGCCGATCACGTGATCGCGCTGCAACTCCAGCTGCGCGGCCAGGTCGAGCAACACCGGCACCGACGGCAGGAACACGCTCGCGGTCTCGCCCGGCTTGCGGGCACGCACGAAACGGCCGATGGCCTGCGCGAAGTACAGCGGCGTCGAGGCGCTGGTGGCGTAGACGCCGACGGCGAGGCGTGGCACGTCGACACCCTCGGACACCATGCGCACCGCGACCATCCACGGCTGGGTGCCCTTCCCGAACTCGCCGATGCGCTGCGAGGACTGCGGGTCGTCCGAGAGCACCACCGACGGCCGCTCGCCACAGATGTGCTCGAGCAGTTCGGCGTAGTCGCGGGCCCGCTCCTGATCGGTGGCGATCACCAGACCGCCCGCGTCGGGCATGCCCGACGCGCGCAGCTGACGCAGGCGCACATCCGCCGCACGCAGCACCGCCGAGATCCAGTCACCTGCCGGGTCAAGGGCCGTGCGCCAGGCCCGCGCGGTGTGTTCGGCGCTGAGCGGTTCGCCGAGGCGGGCGGTGTGTTCCTCTCCCGCGCTGTCGCGCCAGTGCGCGTCACCGGAGTAGGCCAGGAACACCACCGGACGCACGACGCCGTCGGCGAGCGCGTCGGCATAGCCGTAGGAGTGATCGGCGCGCGAACGCGGGAACCCACCCTCGTCGGGCTCATAGGTGACGAACGGGATC
>NZ_JBHWZY010001180.1:0-1685 GCF_042727815.1 Nocardia sp. NPDC060220 | reverse complement strand
GATTCCCCGACTCCTACGCCATCGTGATCGACGCCAACGAAGGCTGGCTCGCCGAGAATCCCGACCGCGCGAAGAAGTTCGTCCAAGCCCTGCAACGTGGCTACCAGTTCGCCGCGGACAACCCGGACGCGGCCGCCCAGGACCTCATCGACGCCAACCCGGGCGCGTTCAACGACGAGAAGCTGGTCTTCGACAGTCAGCGCATGCTGGCCGACCAGTTCATGAAGGACCCGAACGGGCGAGTCGGCACCCAGACCGTGGAGCAGTGGTCGGCGAATTCCCGATTCCTGTACCGCAGTGGCCTGCTCAACGGGCCCGACGGTAAACCACTGACCACCGAGCCCGACTGGTCGACATATTTCACCGATGACTACCTTGCCAACCCGTGACGGGTCCGTAGACGCGCAAGTCCTGCCCGGCGACCGGCCCGGTCGCTGGGCCGGGATCCGGTGGGCGGTGCCATCGATCGTCACGGTGGCGGTCCTCGTGGCCGTGTGGCAGATCTATGTCATCACCAGCGGTGTGCGTCCGCAGGTGCTGCCCTCGCCGGCGCGGGTGGTCGAGCAAGGCTGGGCGCATCGCGACGAGATCGCCACCCACGCGGCCGCCACCTTGCAGGTGACGCTGATCGGTTTCGCGGTCTCGCTGAGCGCGGCATGGGTACTGGCGGTGATCGTCGACTTCTCACCCTGGCTGCGGCGCGCGTTGGTCCCGTTGTTCGTGGCGTCGCAGACCGTGCCGATCGTCGCGATCGCACCGTTGATGATCATCTGGTTCGGGTTCGGCCTCCTGCCGAAGATCCTGGTGGTCGCGCTGGTCACCTTCTTCCCGATGGCCATCGGCCTGATCGAAGGGTTCGCCGCGGCCGACCGTGACGCCGGCGCGCTGCTGCGCAGTATGGGCGCCTCCCGCGTGCAGGAGTTCCGGTATGTGCGGCTGCCCTCCGCGCTACCGCGATTCTTCACCTCGTTGCGGATCGCGATCACCTACGCGGTCGTCGGTGCGGTGTTCGCCGAATATGTCGGCGCCAGTGTCGGTCTCGGCATCTACATGAGCCTGCAGAAGAATTCGTTCCGCACCGATCTGGTGCTGGCGGCGGTCTTGGTGACCGCGCTGCTGAGTATCGCGCTCTACCTGACGACGTTCGCGGTCGAGCGCCTCGTCGCGCCGTGGGCGCGCGCGGAGAACAGGAGCCGGCGTGACTGACACCGAAGGCGACCGGATCGTCGTCGACCGACTCACCAAGTCGTTCCCCCAGCCCGGTCGTGGCAGCCCTGGCCTCGAGGTGTTGGGCGGGGTGTCGTTCGCGGTCCGATCGGGCGAGTTCGTCACGGTCATCGGCCCCAGCGGCTGCGGCAAGAGCACGGTGTTCAACATGCTGGCCGGACTCGAATCCCCCGACTCCGGCAGCGTCGGCTTCCACACGGCTGACGGCGAAGACACCGCGTCGCACTGCGCCTATATGCCGCAGAAAGACCTGCTGTTCCCGTGGCGAACCGTCCTCGACAACACCATTCTCGGTTTGCGTGTGCAGGGTGTCCCGAAAACAGAGGCCAGGCGCCGCGCGCGCGAACTGTTTCCGATATTCGGCTTGTCCGGTTTCGAGGACGCCCGCCCGTCTCAGCTGTCGGGCGGGATGCGACAGCGGGCGGCACTGCTGCGCACCGTCGTCCAGGAGCGCGAGT
>NZ_JBHWZY010001179.1:0-1685 GCF_042727815.1 Nocardia sp. NPDC060220 | reverse complement strand
TGGCGACCTCGTCGGTCCACATCTCCGCACCGGCGAACAACCGCATGGCGGATTTCAGCGAGTTGGCCACGGCCACATAGTGCGCCGGTTGCACGTGCACGGTGCCCTCGAGACGCGGCAGGTGGTTGATGTAGCGCGAGGCCTGCGCGAAGTAGGTGGCCTTCTCGAACCCCTTGGCCGCCAGCACATCCAGCAGCAGGGTCATCGCGACCTCGGCTTCGGAGGTGACCTTGGACTTGGTCATCGGGTTGAACAGCAGGTAGCGGCGGTCCTCGAGCGAGGCGCTGCGGAAGTAGTCGACGGCGCGGTCGCTGAACAACTTCATCGCGATCAACCGCGCGTAGGCGTCGACGAAATTGCCGCGCACATGGGCGAAGTCGGTGACGGGGTTGCCGTAGAGGATGCGGTTGTTGGCGTGGGTGATGGCCTCGAAGAACGAGTGCTCGACCATGCCGATGCCGCCGTGGCAGAGATTGAACTTGCCGACGTTGACGGTGTTGAGCGCGGCCGAGAAGGCCTCCGGCCCCTCGTGCAGCAGGTCGGCGGCGGTCACCGGGTAGTTCTCCAGCCGGAAGTGGCTGACATACATCTGACCGTGGATGACGCTCTCGATCAGGTGGTAATCGTCGTGGCGGCTGTCGGCGGCGAACCAGATGTAGCCCGCCGGACCCTCGACGTCGGCGCGGCGCGAGAACACCGACACCATCGAGGCGACGTTGCCGTTGCCGATGTAGTACTTCTCGCCGCTCGCCCGGAACAGGATGCCCGCCTCGGCGTCGGCGCTGCCCGGCTCGCTCGGGGTGAGGATCAGGTCGGTGTTGTAGATATCGGCGCCGTGGTCACGCTCGGACAGCGCGAACGCCATCACCTGACCGTCGTCGAGGTCGGCGGCGGCCTTGCGCTTGGCGATCTCGTTGTCGCTCTGCCAGATCGGGCCCAGACCCAGGATGGTGACCTGCTCGGCGTACCAGTACGCCAGCCCGTAGAACCCGAAGATCTCCGCCAGTGCCGCGTTGCGGGCCGCGTCCCAGCGCTTGTTCGGGTCACCGTCGGCGTAGCCGGCCGGGGTCAGGAAGGTCGCGAACAGTTTTTCCTTGCCGACGAACTCGAGGAACTCCGACGTCCACACCGCGTCGCGGTCCTCGACCAGCAGCTGCGCCTTGCCCTTGGACTCGAACCACTCGATGGTGGCCTTCAACAGCCGCCGCGTCTCCGCGTCGAAATGCTGGGGGTCGTAGGTGGCCGGGTTGAACAGCAGGCTGGGCGAACTCGTCATGCCCGATAACTTAGCAGCGCCGCCCACCCGCCACGCCGACCCCGCGGCTCCGCTACCAGCACTTTCGCCTACGTAGCCGTAAGTTCGAACGGCTTGTTGTTGCCGTGCCCAATCGAACACCGAGCAGGTTTCCGAACTCGCCCAGATGTCGGGCAACTCTCGCCGAGACGATGCGCCGGCGCGTACGACCGGTCCGCGTCGCGGTGCCACAGACAGCGAATCGCGCTGTCCCGCATCGAGTGGGACAGCGCGATTCGTGAGACGAACTCAGCCGCGGATCTTGGCGGTGACAGCGCTGACGGCGTCTTCGGCCGGGATCTCCTCGGCTTCGCCGGTGAAGCGGTTGCGCAGCTCCACCTTGCCCTCGGCCCAGCCGCGGCCGATGACCAGGATCCAGGGCATGCCGAGC
>NZ_JBHWZY010001178.1:0-1693 GCF_042727815.1 Nocardia sp. NPDC060220 | reverse complement strand
GACTTCATCCTCGCCGAGGCCTGACCCAGGTGCTGGTGGCGCGCGGGCACGGGCGCGCCACCAGCTGCCTCATGCTCCCGCGAGGCCCAGCGAAGCGGCCGCGAGCAGCAGGTACGGCAGCGGATAACCCAGATCCGCGTACTGGCGCGCCCGCAACACGGTGAATTCGGCGGCGACGAAATACAGCACGAGCCCGGCCGCGGCTGCCACCGCCAGCGGCCGATAGGCCAGACCGGCGAGCAGACCGAGTCCACCCGCCGCCTTGATCAGGGCCAGCGGCGTGAGCGTCCAGGGCGCGATGCCGTAGTGGCGCATGTTCTCGCGTACCCAGTCGGCGCGAACGACGTCGATCAGGGCAGCTGCCAAGGCGGCGACGGCCGCGAGCACGGTGACGACGAGATAGGTGGTGTGCATCGGATCAGATCCTCCGGTTTCGGTGATCGGCGCCTCTGTCATCGTGGAGACAGCCGCCGTGATGGGACAGCGAGTGCCGTCCTCGGATAGACGACTGGCGCGAGCGAAAGGTGACCGATGCGCACTGACCGGACCGAAGTGCCGGCGCGCGCGTTCGAACAACGGCGCGACCGCCTGCGTGGCGTGGCCTTTCGGATGCTGGGTTCGGGAGCCGAAGCCGAGGACGCGGTGCAGGAGGCGTGGTTGCGCTTGGCCGGGACCGATACCGAGATCGCCGATCTCGACGGCTGGCTCACCACGGTGGTATCGCGGATCTGCCTCGATATGCTGCGCGCCCGTACCCGTCGCGCCGAGATAGCGCCCCCCGAGACTTCCGTTCCGGTGGCGACGGGCGCGGGTGTGGATCCCGAAGCCGAAGCGGTGCGGGCGGATTCCGTCGGGCGGGCGCTGCTGGTCGTTCTCGACACGTTGGGCCCCGAGGAACGTGTCGCTTTCGTGCTGCACGATCTGTTCGCGGTGCCCTTCGCCGAGATCGCGCCGATGCTCGGGCGCACGCCGGCCACCACCAAGAAACTCGCGAGCCGGGCCCGGCTGCGTGTGCACGCGCCCGCCCGGGTCGAGCCGGCGGAACTACTCGCGCATCAGACCGCGGTGACGGCTTTTGTGCAGGCTGCTCGCGAGGGCGATCTCGGCGGACTGCTCGCGGTGCTCGCACCCGACGTGGTGCGAACCGCCGACCCGGCGGCGCTCTCGCCCGGAATGGCCCTGGTCGTGCGCGGCGCCCGTGCTGTGGCCGACGGCGCTCTCGCGTTGCGGCGGCGCTCGCGCGAGGCGGTGCTGGTGCTCGTCGACGGCAGGCCCGGCCTGGTGGTGCCGGGAGCCGACGGACCGGATTTCGTGGTGACGTTCCTCGTGCGCGGTGGGCGCATCGCGGCTTACGACGTGGTGGCCGCGCCAGCTCGGTTGGCCGCGCTCACCCTGTCGCTGCTGCCCTGATCAAAACCCGCGAACGCCCGGATTCCGCGTTTTGGCACTCGATGCAATGTTGCGGTCACTGCGTCGATCGCGGTCAGAGGGCGGGAACGCGGGCGAATCCCAACGGTGGAGTCGGCACGGGGCCCGAACGGAGTTCGTGGCGGAAGTCCGGGAGCAACGGCAGCATGTCGACATTGCGAGCGGCGTAGCAGCGCACCATCGGCAGCGCTCGCGAGACCTCCGCGCGTTCGACCGGCTCGGCGTCCACGAACGCGAGGGAGTCCAGACCCAGGCCGAGGGTGCC